>DASVGM010000717.1:0-3592 GCA_036379555.1 Pirellulales bacterium
GGCAATCTCACCTCGGCCGCCATGCTGGTAAGCTCCAACGTGGGGCGGGCCGCCGGCCCGTCAACAGACGACCTAGGAAGGTCGCCCCACGGAAAGACCTTCACCAACTCCATCGGCATGAAGCTGACGCTGATTCCCGCGGGCGATTTCTTCATGGGCAGCTCGGAGTCGGTCGAGCAGATCCTCAAAGCCTTTCCCGGCGAGTACCCCGGAGAAGGTTTTCAGAGCGAGCATCCGCGACGGCGAGTCACGATCTCAAAACCGTTTTACATGGGAACGTGCGAGGTGACGATCGGCGAATTTCGTAAGTTTATCGAAGCCGCCGGCTACCGCACCGACGCGGAGCTCGGTAAAGTCGCCAACAGCCCGACGGAGGCCGCCTCGCAGGCGGACAACCATATCTGGTCGAGCCCGGCCGACGCCAACTTTACCGATTTGCACCCCGTCGCCCATATAAGCTGGAACGACGCCGTGGCTTTTTGCGATTGGCTGAGCAAGACCGAGGCAAAAACATATAGGCTGCCAACACAGGCCGAGTGGGAGTATGCCTGCCGCGCCGGAACCACCACTCGATATTGGTCGGGTGACGATCCCGAAACGCTGGCCGACGTTGCCAATGTTCCCAACAGGTATTACCTAGCGCGGCATGGTGAGCAACACCGCTTCAGGTTTGAGTATTTTACAGGAAATCCTCAAGGCAAACGCAAAGGTTGGCAAGGCGTGGACTGCGAACCGGGCGGAAGTTTTGAGTTTGGAACCGTGCCGTCTGTTTCGGGAGGAAAACCGGTGTGGGGAGGCCGCACGGTTTCTCCCGGATCGAGCGTGCAAAAACAGGGAACCGTGCGGATCACCAACGCCGCGCGTGATTCGCGATCGGTGCTTTATCTTCGCCTGGATGGAACGCGAATTGAAGTTCCCGGAGGAACGACGAAGACCATCACGCCACTACCGAGCAAATGGTGGGTTGACAAGGAAGACGGCTTCGATGGGCTGGCGCCGGTCGCGTCGTTCCGTCCGAACCCTTTCGGCCTTTACGACATGCATGGCAATGTCTGGGAGTGGTGTGGCGACGGCTACGATGCCCATGCCTATGAAAAGCAGTCTCGCATCGACCCCGTGGGGCCGGCCGATGCAAGCGAGTACGCCATTCGCGGCGGCTGCTTTTTGTGACGCATCGCATTGCAACGGGCCGCGGTTCGCATCCCAAGTAATCCATCCGCCTATGGCAGAAACATCGGTTTTCGCGTGGTCCGGGAGATCGATTAAGAGAGCATCCGAAAACTCACGTCGAGCAGGCCGCGCGGCCGCCTGGATTGAGTTAGGGTCAAAATCACTTCCAGACGGGCCGGCGGCCCGCCCCACGGCAAGTTTTCGGATGGCCACTCAGAGGGAGTGAGGGCCGGACAAAATTGGCCCTCCCGACCCTCACAAAAACCGTGGGCTATAGTTAAGGTGTATGAATGCGTGGCTGGCTCCGTTACTTGACGATTTGAGCGATCCGGCAGGCTGGGCGTATCAGCCGGGCGGCGTCTGCGCGGCTGAACCGACGGCCATTGCCGCACTTGCCTTGGCCGGCCACGGACGCTGCGAGGCCGCGAAAAACGCCTGCCGGCGCCTTGTCGACCTGCAGGCCGCCGACGGCGGCGTCTCCGTCACGGCACAGCAGCCCACGCCATGTTGGCCCACCGGCTGGGCCGTACTCGCTTGGTTCCGGGCCGATGCCCTTGCCGGCGACAAGGAATTTACCGAACCTGCACTGCGTGCCATCGCCTGCATTCAGTCGCTGCACGGTCAGACGATGGAGCAGCCTGCCTACATGGGCCACAATACGCAGCTCGATGGTTGGCCCTGGGTTGCCGGAACGCACCCCTGGTCAGAACCGACCGCCGTCAACTTGCTGGCCTTGAAAGCGGCCGGCCGCGGCGGACAGCCGCGTGCCCGTGAAGCCGCCAAGATGCTGATCGACCGGTTGCTGCCCGCTGGCGGCTGCAACTATGGCAACACCGAGGTGCTGGGCAGCGTGCTGCGGCCACACGTCGAACCGACCGGGTTGGTCGTCGCCGCGCTTGCCGGAGAGGCTGATGCAAGTGGCAAGCTTGAGCGCTCAGTGGCCTGGTTGGAGCACGCGGTCAGCATGGTGCGTGGCGGCGTTTCGTTGGCTTACGCCTTGCTGGGGCTGGCGGCGCACCAGCGTGCGCCCGCCAATCCATCGGCGCTGCTCGCCGCGGCCGCGCGTCAACCCGATCGCTGGCGAAAGTCGCCGCTGCGCAAGGCCCTGCTCGCGCTGGCGGCCGTTGATCCCTGCGCGCTGAGAGCCTATCCCAAAACCGATGCTGAATCACAGGAGCGCGATCGTGGGGCGGCCCGCCGGGCCGTCTTTTGCATCGGACGGGCCGGCGGCCCGCCCCACAATTCGGTTTTCGGATAGGCCCCTAACCACTGGCGCCATAACATGACAAAACCTCTCAGCCCTGAACCGGTCTGCGAAACGCCCGCCGTGGCGCGCCGCTCACTGCTTATCGGAGCGGTCGCGGCGGCCGGAGGCTCGGCCGCCTGGCCGTGGCTGCGCGATCGTTTCGCCGTGCCGTCGCCCGTCTTTCTCGCCCGCGGGCAACGCTACGACGGCCCGCTGGAGCAAACCATTCGCGATGGTTTGTTAGCGACCGGCATCGACCCTATGTCGCTGGCGGGACGAAAAGTGTTGCTGAAACCGAACCTGGTCGAGCCGAGCCGCCAGGCGCCGCACGTCACGACGCACCCGGCCATGATCGTCGCCGCGGCGGAAGTCTTTCGACGCTGGGGAGCCGAGGTTGCCGTCGGCGAAGCGCCGGGGCACGTGCGCGATACGGAAATGGCGGTGGCTGAATCGGGACTTGGCGAGGCGCTCGACGCCGCCCAACTCGATTTTCGCGATTTGAATTACGAAGAAGCGGTTTGGACGCGCAATGCCGGCCGCCGATCGAAGCTGGCCGGGTTTTGGTTTCCGCGCAGCGTGGCCGAGGCCGACATCGTGGTCTCGCTCGCCAAGCTAAAGACGCACCATTGGGTCGGCATGACCGCCGCGCTGAAGAACATGTACGGCGTGCTGCCGGGAATTCAGTATGGTTGGCCGAAAAACGTGCTGCACCACGCGGGCATTCCCGAAACGGTTTGCGACATCAATGCCTCACTGGGCAAAACCATCGCCATCATCGACGGCATCATCTGCATGGAAGGCGACGGCCCCATCATGGGCACGCCGAAGCCGCTGGGCCTGATCGCCATCGGCCTGAATTCAGCCGCCGTCGATGCCACTTGCGCGCGTGTCATGGGCCTGCGGCCGGAACGGATATCCTATCTGAATCTCGGCGCCGGCCTGCTGGGGCCGGTGCGCGAGCAACTGATCATCGAGCGTGGCGAGCCTTGGCAGCGGCTCGCCACGCCCTTTCAGATTCTCGACAGGCCGCACCTTAACGTCCTGCGCGCGTGATTACGACCGCTCGCGATGCGAGTCGCCGTGCTTGCTGTCGCTGGACGAATCGCGATCGTTCTCAAGCTGCTTGATGAGTTTCTTGGCGCGCTTGAGGTGTTCTTCGTTGGTCTGTTCCGCCTC
>DASVGM010000718.1:0-4170 GCA_036379555.1 Pirellulales bacterium
GATCTCTGGGGCCGAGCGCGCCCAGAATGCCCACGCGGTTGGAATAACAGCCGGTCAGCAGTGCCGCCCGCGACGCCGAGCAAACGGCCTGCGCCACGTAAAAATCAGTAAAACGCACGCCCTCTTTGGCAAGGCGGTCGAGGTTCGGCGTTTGATAGTCTTTGGCGCCGTAACAACCGAGGTCGCCATAGCCGAGATCGTCGGCAAAGACGAGCACAATGTTGGGCCGCTCGGGTGCGTTTGCCAGGGTCTGCGCTGCGGAGCACAGAACGACCGCAACGGCCAGAACGAATTGAAAATGGTTTACGATCATTGGTGGGAAAACTCGCTGGAGTGTCAGGGGTCGCCCGATGTTCTTGTCCGTGGGGCGGCCCGCCGGGCCGTCTGAAACAAAAGACGGCTCGGCGAGCCGCCCCACATTTCCTCATTGGTTGTCGGCTTTCAGGGGATGTACGTGAATTCGGTGAGATTGAACATGGCGTGAGCCAGGTCGCGCCATACGGCCGTCTGCCCAAGCAACACGCTCGTGTCCGCATCGCCGGCCGCGGCGCCGTGCAACTTGGCAAGCGACTCGGCCGCGCGCTCGAAACGGCCGCGCTCCTCCGCCGTGGGCGCGCGGCCCAGCGCGTTGGCGAACATAGCGTCGATGCGTTCGCCAGGCGTGTCATCGGCCCGCTGGACCAAGCGGCCCGCCCATACTTCAGCCTGTTGCAGTACAAACGGATCGTTCAAGAGTGTCAACGCCTGGGCCGGAACATTCGTCACGTCGCGGCGGCCTTGCGCCACTTTGCCGCCGGGAAAGTTGAATACACCCAAGAAACCAGGCGGCTCCATGAGCGTGTTTTTGATGTACACGCCGCGGCGGCCGCCGCCGTCGAGCGGGCCGGGAAACAGCCGCCGGTCGGCGTTCTCCTTTTCGCGATAAGGCTGCATGCTCATGCCATACAGCGAACGATCCAGCCGGCCCGACACCGCCAGCAGCGAATCGCGAATCGCTTCGGCCTCCATCCGCCGGGCCGCGTAATGCGATAGCAGACGGTTTTGCGGATCGCGCTCTTTGGCGGCCGAGTCGGGTTGGCTGCCAGTTTGAAATGTTCGCGAAAGCACGATGTCGCGAATCAACCGCTTTACCGACCAGCCCTCGGCCACGAACCGCGCCGCGAGATAGTCGAGCAATTCCGGGTGAGACGGTAACTCGCCGACATGCCCGAAATCATCGACCGTGCGCACCAGTCCCATGCCGAATAAATGGTGCCACACGCGGTTCACCATGACGCGGGCCGTCAGCGGGTTCGTCGGGCTGGCGATCTGGCGCGCCAATTCCAAACGGCCGCTGTCTCGGCCGGACGTAGCCAAAGGCTGCGAAGTTGTAGCCAGCACCTCAACGTAACGGCGCGGCACTGGCTCGCCGGGCCGATTCCAGTCGCCACGCGCCAACAGCGGCTGGTCGTAACCGGCACCGCTTTCCGCCACGCCCGGCACAATGCGCGGCAACGCCAGATCGCGTTCCACTCGCCGGTATCGATCGACGAGCGCCGCCAGCGCGGCCAAATCGCCACGCTGGTTGGAGAGTAATCCGCGGCGCAAAAGCGCAGCGAGCCATACCACGTCGTCATCGTCGGCCTGATCGCGTTCAAAGGCGGCGACCGCTCGCAGGATGGCCGCGGTGTAGCGCGTCTCAAACTCAGCCAGGTTCGCGGGCGGAGCCCCGGCGAAGAGCGATCGCAGATACGAAAGCTCGGCCGGCGGCGGTGCGGGGGCGTCGTGCAACACGACGCGCCGCACGCCAAAGAACGAGCGCGGGTTTTCCGCCGCTTTTTCCCAGGGCAAGCGGTAGTTGGCGTTGTCGCCGCCCAGCCCGCTGAGTTGATCGGGAAACTTGGGATTGTCGAACATCGTCATCAGTTCGGCGTAGGTCCGCAAGCCGCCGCGATCGGCAGGCGGCGAAAAGGTGACCCAGTGCCAGGCGTCGGACGTCAGGGCGCGGTAGTTTCTGTAGTTAAGCTGGCAGTTGTTTGAAACCAGCCGCACGGCGCTGCTGCGCTGGCCGACCACCTGGAAACTGATATACGCTTTGCCCGGCGGCAGCACCGGCGAGCGCAGCGTGCCGTTGAGCTTTTCGCTCAACGAGTGCGTGAAAACGCCGGCCGGCAAAACGGCTTTGACGAGCGATTCACCCTCGGCCGCGACGGCGAAATCGCCGGCCCCGCCCACGCTCAAGCCCTGCCCGCCGGCTTGCCAATCGGCCGGAATGCCGCGGCGGAAGTCGGCGCAGTCGATGAATTGCGAACGATTGAATTCCGTGCGGCGGCGGTCTTCCGCGGCATACTCGGCGGCGATTTTTTGCCAAGCCGCCTGAAATGCCGCCACGTCGTCGCCCACCGCGGCCAGCCGGCGATAAGGTTCCAGCGGATCGTCCAACGGCGCCTTTTCAACTGCCAACGCGGCCCGCCAGTTTTCCAAGCGCGACGGATCACATACTGCGGCGAACTGCTCAGCGAAGGGATGATTTGCCCGCTGCGCTCGCAAGGCTTCGAGATAGCGCGCGATTTGCCGAGCGTCGTTCGTCCATTGGTTGGCCAACAGGGAGCGCACCGCGCGTTTGATCTCGCGCAGCGTGGCAAGCGTGGCCGCGTTGGCATCGGCGGCGTCCATGGTATGACTAACCAGGCGCGAGCTGCGCAAAACGCCCAAGAGCGCGTAGTAATCGCGCGCGGAAACGGCGTCGAGTTTGTGATCGTGGCAGCGGGCGCAAGCCACCGTCATGGCCTGAAACGCTTTGGTGAGCGTGTCGATTTGATTGTCGGCCACGTCAAAACCAATCTCGCGCAGGCTGATGCAATCGTCGTGATTCACCTCGCCGAAACGGTAAAAGGCGGTGCCGATCACCGATTCGTTGAATCGCTCGGCGTCGTTGACACGCGGCTCGGCGAGCAGGTCGCCGGCGATGTGTTCGCGCACGAACTGGTCGTAAGGCACGTCGGCGTTGAAAGCTCGAATCAGGTAATCGCGATAGCGCCAGGCATGATGCACCTCGTAGTTCCATTCGTTGCCGTGCGTCTCCGTGAACCGCACCACGTCGAGCCAATGCCGCGCCCAGCGTTCGCCGAAACTCGGCGATGCCAGCAAGTTGTCGACCAGACGTTCGACCGCGACGTCGACGCCGACTCGCCGCACTTCTTCCTTAAAGCCGGCCACTCGTTCAGGCGGCGGCGGCAAGCCGGTCAAAACGAGACTCATGCGGCGGACTAGCACATCAGGCGAAGCTGCGGCGGCCGGTTCCAGCCCCTCGGCCTCCAACCGGACCAGAATGAAGGCGTCGATCGGGTTTCGCGGCCAATCGCCACGTTTCGGCCGCAGCGCCTGCGGCTCAGCGACTGGCCGCAAGCTCCACCAGTCGCTACGGGCTTTGAACACGTCCGGCCAGGCCGCCGCGGTTTTCGCCGGCGCGTCTGCCACGCGCGGATCGGGCGCGCCGAGTCGCACCCATGCTTCCAGATCGGCGATGGCCGCCGCCGGGAGTTTTCCTTGCGGCGGCATCTGCACGGCGTCGTCGCCGTAGCGAATCGCCTGGATCAGCAAGCTGCCAGCGGGATTGCCCGGCTCGATGGCCTGGCCCGATTCGCCGCCCTTGAGCCAACCGGCGCGGTCATCGAGCCTGAGTCCGCCGCCGGGCTTTTTCGCCGCGGCCGAATGGCACTCGTAGCAATGCTCGACGAGCAGCGGCCGGATTTTCTTTTCAAAAAAATCATGGCCCGTGCCGTCCGCTCGCGCGCGGCCGGTATTGAGCAGGGCGAGGCAGATCGCCGCGACAGGCATTACTCTGCGCATGGCAGTAATTCAATGGACAAGCATGTTTGCGGGTGGGAGTCATCCATTATAGCACGCCGCCCGCGAAGAATCTTTGAGGCTTTCCGATAACTCGCCGTGGGGCGGGCCGCCAGCCCGCCTGGAAACAAAAGACGGCTCGGCGAGCCGCCCCACGATACGCTGCCACGGCGAAATCTGAGTTTTCGGACGGCCTCTTAGCGTCGAGGGTTGACTACCCATTAGCCGCATCAACGCGGCGGCTGGCGCGAATACCGACCAGGCCCGCCACCAGGACCGCCAAATAAAACTGACCCAGCATGGCTTCCAACCCCGCCAGGGCGCGCGTCAAGGGCGTGGCGG
>DASVGM010000719.1:0-10981 GCA_036379555.1 Pirellulales bacterium
ATGGTTCAGGCAACACCACGCCGCCTTACGCCGGCGGCACCGTTTACGGCAAGATCAACAGCCCCACCGACACTATGGGAAGCAGCATGTATTACCCTTATACCAATGCCCGGCCTTCGAGCAACCATCCGAGCGGCGTGAACATGATGTTCTGCGACGGCCACAGTCGCTTTGTCTCGCAAGATATTGACTACGCGGTCTATTGTCTGCTGATGAGCAGTTATGGGCAGCAAGTGATGCCGCCTGGCCAGATGTCGGCGCCCGGCACGACGGTTTGGAACTATCTGCGCAACTCCGTAGTCGACGAGAGTGCCATCCCATGAGTGAAAGTCGTTTGATTCACAGTGCCATACTTGGAGGTCTGCTGGCGATGTTTACCGTCACCTCAACAACACCGTATGCACGATGCGAAAACTCGCCCGTCATACCCATGCTCGATGATTCTCAGGCCTGGAGCCATTTGCCTCCGCTGGCCGATGGACAGCGCCAAGAGTTGCCCGGTTGGGCGCGGCTGCTCGCCGAAAGCCTGCCTCGCACCACCTCCGTGATGCTGGAGCTTGATACGCTGCACCGCGCCCACAGCCCACTGGGGGCCGTGCTGGCGGGCAAAGTGCGCTGGTGGGCCGCCAACGCGAACCATTCTCCCTACGGCATGGCTGGCGCCACGGCCGACCTGCGGCGAGCCGGGATCACGATTGAAGAAATCGACTCGCTGAACAGCGGCGGCGACAATCTCGCCGACGATGAGCGGCAGGCGATGCGGTTCGCCCGGCGGCTGACGCTGGAAGCGGACACAATCACCGACGACGAAGTCGCGAGCCTCATCAAGACATTTGGCGAGCACAAGTTCGTGGCGTTGGTGCTGCTCGTGGCCCACGCGAATTTCCAGGATCGTCTGCTGCTGGCCCTTGGAGCGGTGGCCGAATTAGGAGATCCGGTTGCGCCGCTTGAGGCGCACTTTGCGAAGGTAACGAACGATGCCGAACTTGCCGTGCCGCCGCGGATCATGCCCGAACCGGCGGCCGCAACGGCGGTTCCGGAATACATCGACGACCCCGAATGGCGATCGCTCGACTTTGCCGGCTTGCAGAAAAAGCTCGATCGGCAGCGGCTGCGTCCGCCGCGCATCCGCGTGCCGCCGTGGGAGGACGTGGCCCGCACTTATCCCGAAGATCAACGTCCGCCGCATCCGGTGCGCATCGTGTGGACGCTCGTCTGCCGTGGTTATCAACCGCGGTTGGCCGCCGGTTGGACCGCCTGCCTGCGAACCTTCGCCGAGGAAGCGAAGCAAGACCGGGTGTTTGAAGAGAGCGTGTTTTGGATCATCACGCGCACCATTCACTGTTTCTACTGAATGGGCCACACCGAGATGCTGCTCGCGGTCGCGGGCCTAAACAAAGAATCGTTGAACGAACGAACCGGGCGCTTGGCCGGTCGCGATTGGTCGAGTTTTTCGCCAGCCGATCGGTTCGCTTTCCTGTTTGCTCGAAAGCAAGCCAAGACGCCGTGGTTGATTTCAGCGGACGATGTCGGCGGGCTGGTCGAACATTTCGGCCGGCGCCGCGCGCTCGACGTGATTTGGTGGAGCTGCCGCTGTCATTACATGACGCGCGTCGCCGACTCCTTTCAACTTCCATTGGAAAAAGAAAACGTATTTGAAGAACCCAAGTGAACAGCTCGCGATCATGAAACGCAGCATCACAATTCGCATTGTCCGTTGCCTGGCGGCGGCCTGCCTGATGCAAGGCTGCCTGCTGGCCGGTTCGGCCTCGGCCGGTTGCGGCGACTACGTCATGGTCGGCGGCCACGGCGAACCCGGCTTCGCCGCGGCGCGCGCGTTTGAACGACTTGACGATCAAAAGCCGCCTTGTCACGGGCCAACCTGCTCGCGCGGTCCCGATCCTTCACCCAGTCAGCCGGCCACGGCGGCTCCGGTACAAAACGACTGGGGCATGGTCGGCAACGGCGTTGTCGTTTTGCACGTTGGCCCAACCGGCGTCGTGCGCCAAGAGCGGCGGCCCAAAGCGATTCTTGGGATCGCGCACATCTTTCGACCTCCCCGGCCATTCTAAGGCCGGTGATCTGGACTGTGGGGCGGCCCGCCGGGCCGTCTGAACCCGCCCAAGGCGCGCCGAGATGGCCGGGCAGGCCGCCCCACATACTGTCAACCGAGATTGGAACGGCGTTCCATACTCGACGCTGACGGCCGCGCCGGTACGCTCGCTGCCGTCTTCGGGCACGGCCATGTGATCTTATCCGCTTCGTACCCACGGCCTCGTTTTCTTTCATACCTTTATTCTTGAGTGAGAGTCATTATGAACCGCAATCGAAACGCTTTTACCCTCGTTGAACTGTTAGTGGTGATTGCCATCATCGGCATCCTGATCGCGCTATTGTTGCCGGCCGTGCAGGCGGCGCGTGAGTCGGCCCGACGCACGCAGTGCGTCAACAACCTCAAGCAGCTTGGCATCGCCATGCAAAACTACCACGACGCCTGTAAGGTGTTGCCGCCGGGAGGCTTTATCAACGAATACCCAGGCGCGCCCGCGGCCCCCGCCGGTGAACCAGCGCAGCTCGGCTATTCGGTTCATGCACGGCTGTTGCCGTTTATGGAGCAAGGGGCCTTGTCGGGACTGATCAATTTCAATTATGACTGGTCCGACCCGAGGAATCTGCCGGCCTCCAACGTGCGTGTCGCGACGTTTCTTTGCCCGTCTGATGCCGCCATGCAAGTACCCACGTCGTACGGCGCGCCAAACAATTATTACTGCAACTATGGCACGAACCTCATTTACGGCGATCCACTGCAACAAGCGCCCGGCAGTCCCAACGCGACCATGCCGCAGCCTAACGGCATCTTTTATTTTGATTTCTGCGTTCCGTTCGCAGGCATCTTAGATGGCCTGAGTAACACAGCGGCCTTTTCAGAAAAAGTGACGGGCGATTTTAACAACGGCCTCTCGACTCCGCTTAGCGACACCTTCAAGCCGGGCACTTTTCCGGCGACCGCCGCTCAATCGCTGCTGGATTGCAACTCCCTTGACGTCACCAATCTGGGCTTCCAAGGCTACTCGGCCGTCGGCGCGCCCTGGATTCTCTCCTACCACTCGACGACAACCTATCAACACATCAATGTTCCAAACGGGCGATCATGCATGTATCCGCCCGGACGGATCATGACCACGGCGAACAGCTACCATCCCACGGGCGTGAACCTGTGCATGTGCGATGGATCCGTGCGTTTCGTGTCAGGGCAGGTGGACATCTTCGTTTGGAATTCCGTCGGCACGCGCGACGGCAAGGAGGCGATGGTCACCTCCGGGGGATCGGGCTGGTAACGGAAAAGAAACGGAGAACCATCATGAAAACAAATTCGTTTAAGACGAGCCGCAGTTTGGCGGTGGCGGCGCTTCTGGCTCTGCAACTCGGCGGTTGCGGACGCTCGAACGCTCCAACAGACGTCGCGAGCGCGAAACAAGCGCTTGAGGCCGCGCTGCGGAGTTGGCAAGACGGCCAAACGCCGGAGGCGTTGCGCCAGCGGTCGCCCAGCATCGTCATGGTTGAAGACGCCTGGCAAAAAGGGGTGAAACTCGAAAGTTTTGAAATCGTGTCCCCCGACGTGGACGACGGAGTGAACCTGCACTGCGCGGTAAAACTCACACTCAACGACGGGGGAACCGTTCGCCCTGATGAGCCGGTGACTTACATCGTCGGAACGTCTCCGGTGATCACGATATGTCGCGACCCGGCGGCGCTACCATTGCATGGAGCCAATGGCGCCGGCAGGTGATGTCCGAAGTTCCTTTTTTTCATTACTTACTCAGGATTTTCAGCAATGAAACCGTTTTCTCCTGTTTTCTATCTATCGTGCCTGTCGATTGTCTTAAGTCTTACTCCGCAGCTTCGCGGTGAAGAAGCGGCCTCGTCGGCGCCCACGCCGATTCCATCGACGCGACCGGCGGTGAAACAAGCTCTGGAAGCCCTCAAGCACCGACAGGCACGCTTGCCGCTGCCGCCGCTGACCGACGAAGAGCGTCAGCAGAAGGATGGTCGGCCGCGCGTCAACAACGGCCGCATGGCCGCCTATTACTTGCCCGCGTCGTGGCGGCAAGCCAAGTGGGGGCGAGATCCAAACATGACGCTGGATTACGCCTTCACGGTGGAATGTTTTTGGATCGTCTCGCGGGCCAACAATTGTCATTACTGACTGGGCCACCAGGAACATAAGCTCGCGGTCGCGGGCCTTAGTGACAATCGAATCGCCTCGTTGGATTCCGACTGGTCGGTGTTTTTGCCGGACGAACGTGCGGCGTTCGCCTTCACGCGCGCGCTCACCGTCAGGCCGGACTTGATCGGTAACGATGATATCGCGGCATTGCACAAACATTTTGGCGATCGAGAGATCGTGGAGTTGGTCTTCACCATCGGCAGGTTCAATTCGACCACTCGTTGGACGGACTCACTTGGGATTCCCCAAGACCAGGGGTTCGGCGATGGTCAAATTCAGTTCGACCAGCCGACCAGCGCGAGGTTTGTTGATGCTCCAAGCATCGTGGCGCCTTCCCACGATCAGGCCCGGCCGCCGCTCGAGCCCCGTTCGCAAGTTGAAGCGGCCTTGAATCATTGCCGCGAGCGCTTGGCCCGTGTGGAACTGCCCACGGACGATCAAGCCCGTGCGCTGCTGACGCCCGACCAGCGCGACAAGCCGGCGCCCGAATGGGTCCGGGCATTGGCGTATTTCCCACAGACCGGGGCGGCGCAAGTCGCGGCTGCGGAAGCGGTCGCCAAGGAAGGGAAGCTCGACAAACTGCTCAAGGCGCAAATCGCCTGGACCAGCGCGCGGCACAATCGCGCCTGGTATGCGCTGGCCGACGCCGAGCGCAGGCTTTCGTTGCTTGGTCAGTCAGCCGATCAGATGTTCGCCTTGGATGGACCCTCTGAGGAATTGTCGCGCGGCACGCGTGAAGCGCTTGTGTTTGCCGCCAAGCTGACGGCTTCGCCTCAGCGGATGACGGACGGCGACATTGAGCGCCTACGGCGGTATTTTTCCGACTACGAGACGGCGGAAATCGTCTACGTGGTTTGCCATTCCAACTCGTTCGACCGCTTCACCGAAGCGCTCGGTTTACGGTGGATTGATTGAGCAAGTTTAACGATTGTGGCTACGCGGGAACACCGGCCGACGAGGTGAGCGACTCGCCTCGCTGGTCGGCTCGCGTGTTCTTCATCCAGTTTCTTCGGAGATGGTATTTATGTCATGTTTGATGAGATGTTCGCAGTCCTCCGAGCTCTGCATGCTTGACTGTTTCAACGACCACAGCTACGATAATACTGAACCTCCGCTTACCGGCGATCTGAGGAAGATGGTAATCGGCAAACAAACCTTGATTGGCCGTGCGATGCGGACACCCCTTGTGCTTGCCACCGTGGCGATGATATCCAGCCATTCGGTTCGCTGGTTCGCACGGCTTGCCGCCGCGGTTTGCCTCATGCTTTCGGCGGCGACCGTGCAGGCGGATTCACCCGCCGCACCGGGCAAGAAGCCGCACCGTTGGTTTGACCCGCGCCAGTACGTCCATAGCTGGATCACGACGGCCGATGAAGTGCGCCGGCTGGAGATCGTTGAGATGCTCGGCGCGTTGGCTCACGGGCAGCCGCCCGACGATGGCAAAGGGTGGTTTCACGGCGGCCAGAGCCGTTATGGTTGGCAATGGCTGGCGGATCGCTTCGACTCGAATGGCGACGGCACGGTCTCGCCGGAAGAATTCCCGGCTGTCGCCGCGGACCTGTTGGCCCGGCTCGACCGCGATGAAGACGGCAAGGTCAACAAGGATGATTTCGATTGGTCCAGCAGTTCGCCTTTTATGAAGCAAGCGGCGCAGACGCGGCGGCTTTTCGGCGCGATCGACCGCGACCACAACGGCCGCCTGACCAAAGACGAGTGGAAGAGCTTCTTTGACCGCGCCGCGCTCGACGCCAACTCCATCACTCCCGCCGATCTGCAAGCGGCGCTCTTTCCGCCGCGGCCGGTGTCGTCGGACGACGATCCGACTCCACTCGACCTTTTGCGCGGCTTCGCCTCGGGCGAGCTTGGATCGATTTCGCAAGGTCCGCGCGTCGGGCAACTTGCTCCCGACTTTGAACTGCCGGACCACAAGCGCGAACGGACGCTACGGCTTTCGCAGTATCGTGACAAGAAGCCCGTGGTGCTCATTTTCGGCAGCTTCACGTGAGGCCCCTTTCGATCCCAGTTTGGGATCCTCGAAGATTTGCACCAGCGTTATGCCGATCGGGCCGAGTTCGTGGCCGTTTACGTGCGGGAGGCGCATGCGGGCGACGGCGCTTGGCCCATGGAATTCAAAATGGAAACCGGCGTCATCAACCAGCCCAGGGAGCTTGGTCAACGAGTCGCCGTGGCCGGCGAGTGTTGCCAGGCACTGGAAATGTCCATGCCGCTGTTGGTCGACGACATCGACGACAAGGTGGGCCGCGCTTATAGCGGCATGCCAGATCGGTTGTACGTGATCGACCGCGACGGCCGGATCGTTTACAAAGGCGGTCGCGGCCCGTTCGGCTTTAAGCCCGGCGAGATGGAACAGTCGCTGCTGATGCTGCTGGTGGATTCGCTGGATAAGCCGCCGCCCGTTGCCGCGGGCCCGTTGCCGGCTTCGTGAGAAGTCGGGCCGTGGCCTGGGTTTACCGGCAGAATTCTCGCGAATTCTGGTACGTACCCTCGCGCGTTCTCCGGGGCCGGTGCGCAAGGCAGGCTAATCGGTGTTAGCGGCGGCCAACCGCTCTTCCCAAAAGCTCTTCGCATCGGCCCACGCCTTTTCAGCCTTGGGCGTAAAATCGCCCTCGGCCAGCGCGGCCACGCGCTCATTGAGCCAGTCGAGAAAAAACTGCACCGACGCGCGACTGATGCGTTTCGGGTCGTCGCCGATCTCGACATACCACGGGGCGCTGGTGGCGAAACGGAACGTATTGTCCACCTCGGCCACCGCCCGAATTAAAAACCAACCGCTGGCATCGAACTCCACCGGCGGAAACCGGCCGGTCTGAGAGATGTCTTCATAACGCACGTTGCGAACCGCGCGGCCGTTGCGAATCAATTCGAAATAACGCACCGTGTCGCGCGCGGCGAAATTCACAAACACCTGGCTCACCAACGTCTCGCCGGCCGGCAAACGAAAGACATGGCCCGGCACGCGGCCGTCCGCCACCGGACGAATCAACGGGCCGTTGGTCACGAACGTGCGCCCCAAGCGAAATCCCTGCCACCAGTTCTCGTAATTGAACTGATCTTTATCGACCCAGACGTACATGCGGTTGTAACCGACCGGGTTGGCCGCTGCGCCCGAACCGCTGCCGGCCGAGGGCGGAATGCGAAAGCCGCAGTTGAGAACATGATAATAGATCTCGTGCGTCCAGCGGCCGATGCCGGCCGCTCCCGGCATGAACCGTTGATCGCGCGGGAAGCCCTGCTCGTCGTCAGTGGTCTGGCCGCGGCAAAATTGATCGTGGCACAGTTCGATCGAATCGACCTGCCCTAGCGCCAGCCAGAGCGGCAAGTCCCAACTGTTGGGTCGAACGGCATCGATCCAGGCGTCGGGCTTCTCGCGCGCCAGAGTCAACAGCGCCAAAACATCGCCGACGTCGGCGTCTGCTGGCGGCGGATCGAGATTCAACAACAAAAGCCTGCCCGACTGCGTGGAGCTTTCGCCGGCCGTCAGGTCGCAGTAGCGGTTGCCGTCAAACTGTTTGACCTTTTGGGCCGGCGCGGGCCGGGCGGCTTCTTTCTTTTTGTTCTTGACTGGCCCGCTGCTGACGGCGGCCATGTGCAAATCTTCAGCCTGCATCAAAAGCTCGATCTCGCGCGTCGGCCGGCGCACATGCAAATCGCCTGACCACCAACCTTCGTCGGCCAGGTTGCAGACGCGCGGCAGGTCGATCACCTGGTTGTCTTTCGACAGGTTTTCCATGACGAAATGGCCGCCGCGTACCACGTACTCCGGCCCGCGCTCGATTTCAAATTGATACGTGCCGCGGGGCAGTTTGAGCTTGACGGCGCCCGGCACGACGAAATGGTCGGACCAAAAGGGCATGTTGGCGGCACGTTGCGGGCGATCTTTGTCGTTGCGCAGATGGATGCGGCAAGGCATCGGCTTTTTCGTTTCGCTGTCGACGATGGTAAGTGTCAATTCGCCGGCGGCGAAGAGCTGCCCGGCGGCAGATAAAACGACAGAAATGGCAGCGAAAGTAGCGACAAGGTATCGCATGTTCAGTTCTCCGGTTGAGCGCGGGCCGACAACCAATTTTAGCACGTCCTGGCGAGCAATTCAGGAGAACTGGCGAAAGAACTCCGATGGCGGGAAACGTGCGGATCGGCGTTAACGCGCTTATACTGCACGCGGGCTGGAATCAGACAGTCCGCACCAGCGGAGGATGGGCCTCCTGGCCCGTCACCAGACAAGGTGACGGCCTGGGAAGGCCATCCTACTCAAGAGTGTGAAAACGCCTCATTTCTGCCCGCGTGCAGTATAGCCACCGGCGAACATGCGCGCTGGCCGCCTACATGGCGGCCGCTTCAATCTTGCTGATGCGCACGCGCGTCGAGATTTGCCGGTGGCCGTTGCGGCGACGAAAGTTCTTTCGCCGGCGCATTTTCTGAACGACAAGTTTCGGCCCCTGCACCGCTCCGAGCACCTCGGCCACGACACTGGCGCCCGCCACCGTGGGCCGGCCGACCGCGAGCGAATCGCCGCCAATGGCCACCACGCGATCAAACGTGATTTGCTCTCCGGGGCCGACATCGCGGCGAAAGTCGATCACCAACTCCTGACCTTCGGCCACCTTGTATTGGCGTCCGCCATCAATGATAACTGCGTACATTTACCGGTCTCGTAATAACGGGGCTAAGCACCTATTTTCGTGAAGCCTAGTAGTGTAGCAAACTTCACAACGTCACGCAATGGGTGGTGGAACGCACCCGTCGAATGACCAAACAAATTGCCCAAAACGTCTTTCTCCCCTGCGCGGCTGCTTACTCCGTTCGCACGGCCGAGGGTAAGCTCGTGAAAGTACCGGATGGTTGGTTGTTGTTGCCGCCAGGCGATGCCGCGTTGACCCGGCGCGTGAAGGCGGCGGGCGAGCATTGGATCGTGCAAGAGAAAAAGGGCCGCAAGATTTTCTCGCGCGGCGTCTGGGCGCCCGCGGCGACCATTGAACGCATTCGCACGGAACTTGCCAAGGAACGCTCGACGGAGAGCTTTGCCAAAAGGAAGCAGGCCGATTCCCGCCGCCGTGAACAGGCCCAGGTGGAATACGTCGAAGATTTCCAGGCGGCCGTGGTGGCTTTTCTTGCCTTTGATGCCAAACATGCCGATCTCGCCGTGACGCTCGCCCGTGCCGTCACCGCTCACGCCACACCGGTTGGCAGCGGCACCGTCGCCAGGACGAAACGCATTCCGCTTGAGCATCGCGCCGAAGCCGCCGTGATCGCCTGGATGCGTCACCAGACGACCGGTTATGATGACATGCACATTCCGCGAGTGAAAGGAAAGCGCCGGGAAGTTCGACGACTGCTGGCCCGGCGATCGCACGAATTGCTCGGGCGTTATCGTCGGGGAGACGCGGCCAATGAGAGGTGCCCATTGCAAAAAGCATTGTGCGAACCGGCCTGATCAAACATCCGTCGGCGGGTTTGCAGCAAACATGTGGCCGTCGGCCCGTTTTTCAACAACGCGTTGTGGCGACCGGCGACCGTCTTCAAAGTAGCCCATGTTCCGCCAACCATTCCTCTCGCAACTGCACACGGCGCGCAGCGTTCATTTGCAGCAGGCGAAGCGTGGCGCGGCCCGTAGGCGTCAGCGCGATGATGGTGGCGTCATTGAAAGCAAAGTGCTCCTCCCAGGCATCGCCGCGCGGATTGAAAAGCAAAACGATGTTACCCGAATTGGGATCGATACTCGTGAGGTTAGTTCCCTTGAAAGCGTTGCAGCGGTCGCAAGCGATTGCCAATCCGTTTGGGTCGTCCGTCCCACCATGCTGTTTGGCAATTATATGTTCGACGTGAAACGGCACCAGCGGAGTGGCCGCTTGCGGCATCCGACAGTATTCGCAGGCGTTGCCGGCGCGGCGCCAAATGAACAGACGGACGCTACGCTCCATGTGATTGGTCGGGTCTGGCCAGGAATTGCCTGGCCTTGGATTGAATGATTGAAACGATATCCAGCGCTTCGACGAATTCCTTGTACTCAGCGTCTTCGTCCGGAGTCAAAGTGCCGTTGTTCGCCTTGAGACGGAGCCGCTCAATATCCGCAAGAAGCTCGGGGCTGGCGCGTAATCCGGCCAATCCGCGGGCGACCTCCGGGGTCAAAACATCGGTCATAGGATCCAATAATCGATCGAGGTAGCTGATAGTCGACATGCAATAATCCTACCAACAAAGACAAAACACAGCCACGCCGGCTACCGCGATCGGCCTGCCTAAGTTGGCTGGTGCTGATAAACGGAACAAAATGAGTTTAGTGAACGACAGACCGCGAAGCCAACCTTTCAGACTAACCAGGTGAACCATGCCGCTCCCACGACAGAATCGCGTCACGCCCTTTGGCGAGATCATCGCCACACCCCAACGCGGCACGTTTATGGGCAATCGGGGCGTGCTGCACGACGGCGCTGGCCGGATCCAACGCGCCTGGCAAGTGCGGCGCTGGATCGTATGCGTACTGGAATTTCGCGGTCGAAAAAGAACAGTGATGACGCCCGGCTATTACACCGAACTTTTTTTCCTTGACGAAGCGACGGCGCTGGCCGCCGGCCATCGCCCTTGCGCCGAGTGCCGCCGTCCGCGGTTTATCGACTTCTGCGACGCGTGGAGGCTGGCGCACCCCAACAGCGACCGGCCCCGGCCGGCCGTCGACGAAATCGATCGACAGCTTCACGCCGAACGCCTCGACGGCAAGCGTTCAAAACGCACGTT
>DASVGM010000720.1:0-3193 GCA_036379555.1 Pirellulales bacterium
ATGCTTCGATGTTGCTCTATTCGGTGCTGCACTTGGCGCAGGTCAAGCAGGTCGGGCCTGACGGCCGACCGACGGATTCGCCGGCGATCCCACTGAATGATATCCGCCGCTTCCGGCAACTGCATAGCCGCTGCGCCGGGCACCCCGAATACCGCGAGGCGAGCGGCATTGAAATGACGACCGGCCCGCTCGGGCAAGGCGTGAGCACCAGCGTGGGGATGGCGGTCGCCCAGCGTTGGCTGGCGGCGCATTTCAATCGGCCCGGTTTTGAACTGTTCGACTATAATATTTACGCGCTGTGCAGCGACGGCGACATGATGGAGGGCGTCAGCGGCGAGGCCGCCTCGCTGGCCGGCCACCTGAAACTGTCGAACCTGTGCTGGATTTACGACGACAACAAAATCACCATTGAAGGCGAAACCTCGCTGGCGTTCACTGAGGACGTGGGCCATCGGTTTGAGGGTTACGGTTGGCACGTCATCCACGTGGCCGACGCCAACGATCTCGACGCCTTGGCGGACGCCTATAACGAGTTTTTGTCGGTCACCGACCGGCCCACGTTTATCATCGTGAAGAGCCACATTGGCTATGGTTCACCACATAAGCAAGACAGCCACCACGCGCACGGCGCCCCTTTGGGAGAGGACGAGGTCCGGCTCACCAAGGAGGTGTACGGTTGGCCGGCCGACGAAAAGTTCTTGGTGCCGCCGGAAGTGCTGACGGATTTTGCCTGCGGCGTCGGCGACCGCGGCCGTGAGCATTACGATCGTTGGCAAGCGCGGTTGGCCGAATACGGCCGTCAGTTTCCTGAACTTTTTGCCCAGTGGCAATCGCTCTCGCGGCGCGACTTGCCGGCCGATTGGGACGCCGAGGTGCCGGTCTTCGCCGCCGACGCCAAAGGACTCGCCACGCGCGTTTCGTCGGGCAAGGTCTTGAACGCCGTCGCCCAAAAGCTCCCTTGGCTCGTTGGCGGCGCCGCCGACCTAGCCCCTTCGACCATGACAAACCTTAATAACATCGACAGTTTCGAGGCCGGCAGTTACGGCGGCCGCAATATGCACTTTGGCATTCGCGAGCACGCCATGGCCGCGGCGGTGAACGGCATGACGCTCAGCGGCCTGCGGGCCTTTGGCTCGACGTTTTTTGTCTTCACCGATTACTGCCGCCCCTCGTTGCGGCTGGCGGCGATCATGAAGATTCCCGCGCTCTTCGTCTTTACGCACGATTCAATCGGCGTGGGCGAAGACGGCCCGACGCATCAGCCGGTCGAGCATTTGGCGGCGTTGCGAGCGATTCCTTGGTTGGCCACGTTCCGTCCGGCCGACGCCAATGAGGTGGCCGAGACCTACCGCACCGTGCTCCAGTGGAAAGAACGTCCGGCCGCCCTGGTGCTGACACGCCAGAACCTGCCGACGCTCGATCGCTCGAAATACGCCTCGGCCGCCGGCGTGGCGCGCGGGGCCTACGTTTTGGCCGATGCGCCCGGTGGCAAGCCTCAAGTCATTCTCATCGCCACGGGCAGCGAAGTATCGCTCTGCGTAAGCGTCTACGAACAGTTGGCGAAAGAAGGGATTGCGGCCCGCGTGGTGAGCATGCCATCCTGGGAATTGTTTGACGAACAAGACGCCGCTTACCGCGAGCAGGTATTGCCCGCCACGGTGACGGCGCGCGTGGCCGTGGAGGCGGGCATCAAGCAGGGCTGGGAAAAATACCTTGGCCCCGTCGGCAAGTTTCACGGTATGAAGAGCTACGGCGCTTCGGCGCCGCTCTCCGAACTGGCCAAGTATTTTGGCTTTACCACCGAAAACATCGTGCGATTGGCCAAAGACGCGATCGCGGGAAACTAGCCGCGAGCGGGAGCTTGACGTAAACCAAAACACACGCTGCGGCCCCTTCGGCGCACGCGATTCATTTGACGTCTAATATGCGTGCGTGCATTCAAAGAGTCGTCGAGGCGCGGGTCGTCGTCGAGAGTGAAATCGTCGGTCAGATCGGCCCTGGACTGCTGGTGCTGCTGGGCGTGGCCGCGGGTGATCGAGATGCTGATGCCCACTGGCTGGCCGACAAAATCGTCGGGCTGCGCGTGTTCGAGGATGCCGCTGGAAAAATGAACCGCGCGCTGACGGAAACCGGCGGAGCGATGCTCGTCGTAAGCCAATTCACGCTGCTGGGCGACTGCCGCCGCGGTCGTCGCCCCAGCTTTACCGAAGCGGCGCCGCCGGAAGAGGCCGAACGGCTGTATGAAGTCTTCGTCGCGGCGGTTCGAGCGGCGGGCATTCAAGTCGCCACCGGAAGGTTCCGCAGCCACATGCTGGTGAGCCTGGTCAACGACGGCCCGGTGACGCTGATCGTCGAAAGCAACGATACCGCACGCGGGTAAGGGATGAGGCGTTTTGACGCGTTCGAGGGGATGGCCTTCCCAGGCTGTCACCCTGTTTGGTGACGGGCCAGGAGGCCCATCCTCCGGAAGCCGCCGGCAGCCTCATTCCTAGTCGCGGTTCGGCGTACAGCTTAGGCCGGCTGCTGTTGTGTGATGCAATGGAACGCGCCCAACCCCCAGGCCAACTCAACCGCGCGTAATCCGCGCAGTCGTCTGCCGGGAAATAGCCGCGCCAGCGTGTCGAGGGCCACCTCGTCGCTCGGTTGGTCAAACTGCGGCACAATCACCAGCCCGTTGGCGATGTAAAAATTCAGGTAGCTCGCCGGCAGGCGGTGCTCGCCAAAATAAACGGGTCGCGGCATGGGCAGCTTCACCACCTCCAGCGGCCGGCCTTGCTCGTCGTCCGCGGCGCGCAGCCGAGAAAGATTGTCGCGCAGCGCTTCGTAATTCACGTCGTCAGGGTCGTCTTCCACCGCGGCCACGACCGTGCGCTGCGCGACAAAGCGCGCCAACTCGTCGATGTGCCCGTCGGTGTCGTCGCCGGCGATGCCGCCGCCCAACCAAATCACGTGCCGGGCAGCGCAATAATCCGCCAAATAACGCTCGATTTCTTCACGGGCAAGCCCGGCGTTGCGGTTGGGGTTTAGCAAACATTGTTCCGTCGTGAGCAGACTGCCGCTGCCGTTGACGTCGATGGCGCCGCCTTCCAGAATGATGCCCGGCTCAAAGCGGCGAAAACCGATCAACTCCGCGATCCGCCGCGGCACCTGGCGGTCGTGATCGAACGGCGGATACTTTCCGCCCCAGGCGTTG
>DASVGM010000721.1:0-2703 GCA_036379555.1 Pirellulales bacterium
ACCGCCGCGATACGTTTTTTCTACGAGGCTATCCGAAAACGCTGGAGGATGGCGTTCCCAGGCCGTCCCGCCACGACGCGCTCGCCACTGGACGGCCTGGGAAGGCCATCCCCCGGCCCCGAAACGCGGTTTTCGGATAGGCTCACCCGCGTCGGTCGCTCTTGACCTTGGACGGGCGAAAACCTATCGTTCGCGCCAGATTTCAGCCATCACATATCCATTGGCGGGGCCTTGCCTACCCTCGGGAAAAAATGGTGGACAACGCCCCCCCCGCCCAAATGACTCAGCTACAACCGTCCGCCCCGCCGCCCGCCTCGGTGCCGTTCATCGACGTTTCGCGACAGTATGCCGCTATTGAGCAAGATGTGCAGGCGGCACTGGCGCGTGTTTGCGCCTCCGGCAGATTCGTGCTTGGCCCCGATTGCTCGGAACTGGAGCAATCGCTGGCCAGATACTGCCGAGTCAAGCACGCCATTGCCTGCGCTTCAGGCAGCGATGCGCTGCTGCTGGCGCTCATGGCCAGCGACATTGGGCCTGGCGATGAGGTAATTCTGCCCAGCTATACGTTTTTCGCCACGGCGTCGGCGGTGGCTCGGCTGGGGGCACGGCCGGTCTTCGCCGATATTCAACCGGATACATACAACATCAAGCCGGCGGCGGTTCAACGGCTTGTTTGCGATAAAACCAAGGCGATTCTGCCGGTTCACCTGTACGGCCAATGCGCGGACATGCAGGCGTTGGGCGATCTGGGGATGGACCACGACCTAACCGTGATTGAAGACGCCGCGCAAGCCATCGGCGCCGAACACGCCGGTCAAAGAGCCGGCGGCATCGGCGACATTGGCTGCTTTAGTTTTTACCCCACGAAAAACCTGGGCGGCTGCGGAGACGGCGGCCTGTTGACCACCAACCGCGACCATCTGGCCGAAAAGCTGCGGCTGCTGCGCGTGCATGGCATGGAACCGCGATATTATCACCAGGTGTTGGGCATCAATAGTCGGCTCGACAGCCTGCAAGCCGCCGTGCTCAACGTCAAGCTGCCTCATCTGGACGACTGGACGGCGGCCCGGCAACGCCACGCCGCGCGTTATGCCAGGCTGTTCACGGAAGCCGGCCTCGATCGCGTGCTGACACTGCCGCCGACGGCGGCCCATCGCCGACACGTTTGGAACCAATATGTCGTGCGCGTGCCTGATGGCCGCCGCGACGACTTGCGCCGGCACTTAGCAGAGCGAAAGATCGGCAGCGAGATTTACTACCCGGTGCCGTTGCATTTGCAACCCTGCTTCGCCTATTTGGGCCACCATCCGGGCGACCTGCCCGAAACGGAGCGTGCCGCGACGGAAACGCTGGCGTTGCCGATTTTTCCCGAACTGACGGCGGCCGAGCAAGATTGTGTGGTACAAGAAATCGCCGGTTTTTTCGGCCTGGGGCGCGGGGCTATTCAGCGCCCGGAAAAACGAGCCGCCTAAAACGCCGCAACGCACGCCGCGTCCGTTTTACGGGGACACCTAGCCCTCATCCCCCGTCGCGAACCCCTTTCGCGCTGTTCGCTTCTGCCTGAAAAACTCGCTCAAGATCGCTCCACACTGCTGATCGAGCACACCGCTGACGGTTTGGCAGCGATGATTCAAACGCGGATCGCTGAGAAGCTGATAGAGCGTGTGAACCGCGCCGGCTTTGGGATCGGCCGCTCCGTAAACCACCCAGGGGAGACGGGCCTGAATGATCGCTCCGGCGCACATCGGACACGGCTCGAGTGTCACGTATAAAACGCAATCCTCCAACCGCCAACTTTGCAGCGCCTCGGCGGCCTGGGTGATGGCGATCATCTCGGCATGCGCCGTGGGATCGTGCAATTGCTCGCGCTGATTGTGAGCCGAGGCAATCACGCGATCCGCCTGCACGATCACCGCGCCCACGGGAACCTCGTCTTCGGCAAGCGCTTGCCGCGCTTCTTGTAAGGCCAGGCGCATGTAGTGTTCGTACTCATTGACCATGTTTAAGGCCATTTGGGCTCCCGCTTTTCCAGAAAGGCCGCCAGCCCCTCGGCGGCGGCCTCGGTGGTGCGGGCTGTCGCACTGAAGGCCGCGCCCGCGGTCAACAGCATCGGCAAGTGCTCGGCGATCATCTCATTCAACAATCGCTTGGTAAGCTGCAACGACTCGCCGGCGCAGCGACAACATTGCTCAGCCAACTCCACGGCGCGCGGCCAAAGCGCGTCGGGTTCAACCACCTCGTGAAACAGGCCGATGCGATGCCCCTCTTGAGCGTCGATGGTCATGGCGCTCATCAACAGTCGGGCAGCCTGCCCCCCGCCTAAGCGAAACGCCAACAGCGGCGCCACCATGCCGGCCACAACCCCCCGCAACGGCTCAGGCAAACCGAACCGCGCCTCGCTGGAGGCAATTACGATATCGCAGGCCAATGTCAGGCCGGCGCCGCCGGCCATCGCCGGACCATTCACCGCGGCGATCAACGGCTTGGGAAAACGCCACATGGTTTCCAAAAGATCGCGATACAACTCGGCGTCGTCCTGCCAGCGTTGCTTGGCGTCGTTTTCACGGCTGGCGTCAAGCATTTCTTGCAAGTCCATGCCCGCGCAAAAAGCCGATCCGGCCCCGGTTAGAATCACAGCCCGCACACTTCGCTGGACATGCAGGTCTTCGAGCGCCTGTTTTAGGTCGCCAAGCAGGGCGCGGC
>DASVGM010000722.1:0-17014 GCA_036379555.1 Pirellulales bacterium
GTGAGCGCGCGCCAGCGCGCGGCCCGCTCGGCAATCACATCGGCGCTGTTTGGAAATTGGAGCGGAAAGCCCATGTTGGTCGACGTAGAGTCCGGAATGCGGTCAAATGATGGAATTCTATCGTGCCTGCTCGTTTGCCGCAAACTTGACAGCGGCCGTCACCGCGGCGAACAATGAAATGGCGCCTCAAGCTCTCGACTCGTACCTCGCGCATCTTTCACCCGCGACGCCTCACGGCGCCTTTTCGACCGGGGGCGAGAGGATTGCCCTAAGCTGCTTTTCTGTGCCCGCGCTCGTTCCGGAAAAGACACGCATGACCTTGCCGTCGCGACCGATCACCACGGTATGCGGAATGGCCGCCGCTCCATACCGAGCGGCAACGGCGCCGTCGCGATCGAGAACCGCACGCGAAGTCAGACCCATCCGCGCCAGCGCCGCTTGCGCCTCCTCGGGCGTTTCACGCAGATTGACGGTTACCAACTCCACCGTATCGCCCTCAAGCTCTTTCACGAGGTGAGCCAACATAGGCAGGCTCTTGATGCCGGGCGCGCACCACGATGCCCAAAAATCGAGCACCACCACGCGGCCGCGATATTGCGAAAGTTGAAACTTGCCGCCGCCCGCCGTCGGCAATTCAAAGTCGGGCGCCGCTTGCCCGACGAGCGGAGAATCCGTTCCTTCCGGCGCATCAGGAGCGGCCTGAAACGCCTTGGGTTCGGGCGCCGGTGTCAGCGTCCAATCGTGATAGGCCGTTTGCTCTGCCGCCTGGTTCACTGTCTCACCCAGCCAAAGCTCACTTAGCCGGTCCAGCGGCAATTGGCAATCGCCCAGAATCTCGCTCGTGCCGGCCAGGACGTGCTCATCAACCTGCTTGAGAACAAAGGTCAAACGCGTTTTGTCGGTACAAACGGCGTACACCAGGTTGACCGGCCGCGGCGGCGCGTCGCCGGCGCCTAGTTCCGCTTCCGCGCCGGCCGGATGCAGCCAAACAATGGCGGCGATTCGCTCGCGCTGAAACTCGCGTTCGTTTTCACCGACCATGAACCGCAGCTTGCCGGCTGTCATGCTCAGCAACCGGCCGCGCAGGCAATCGCCATTGACGGCGCATAAAATGTGCATCGGCGGATCGTCGCGCAACAGGCGCGGCAACGTGAGCAGCCGCGCGAACTTCTCGTTGTCGAGCGAGGCCGCGCCGGTGTTCGGGCCGGGGCGTCCGACGTTGGTATTGGGCGCGGCGAGCCGGGCGGCTTCTCTCTCTTGCCGCAATCGGCCAAACGTGAGACGCCCGGCGTAAACGCTGTCGGCCGAGTTTGCCAAGTCGATGGCCTTGATGTCCGTGTGTGCCAGCCGCTTTTCAGCCGAAGCCGTGCGACAATGAACGCACTTGTCGTCGATGGCGGTGATCTCGCAGCGGAACAAATCGCCCCGCGCCAGATAAATGGTATCGTTGCGGCTTGGTCCCGCGGGCCTCTCTGGCGACCCTCCGCCCACCGCCGCCTGCCGGGCGTCGTTCAGCAAGGCGCGTCGAAGCACTCTGGCTTCAGTGGCGGCGGCGGCGGCGCGCATGGAGCCGAATTGCGCGAGCGATTGAGAAACGATCTGCGCCGAGGCGTTTTCGCGCAAGGGCGCGGGCCGCACAGCGCCGGCCGGCAACCAACAGACCGCGCTGGCGCCGGCCTCGGCCTTGCCCGGCGACAGGCAGCCGTGCATGCGGCCACCTTTCCACCGCAGCAAGAGCGAACGATTGGGAATCTCCTCGCCCGGTTCGTAATTGAAGGCAATGGCCGCCAGGCCGGCGATGGGCATGGTCGGCGTCTCCAAGGGCGGCGTGTCGATGGAAAGGCACTCCAGCGAAAGCCGCTCGGAGTTGATGCCCGCGAACCAGCCGCTCAACAGCGTGCCGTCTTTGCCGGCCACGCGCAGCGGCCGCGCGTCCGGCTTCTCCGGTTCGCCGAAATAAATGCGCGCCATTTCGTCGGCAGGGCACACGACCGGCCCTGCGGCGGTGTCGAACTTGAACTGGCGTTGTGTCTCATCATAGCCGGCCAACGGGCTGTCGATCACAGTGCCGTCAATGCGATGCGCTTGCGGACGATCGATTGTCAACGACTGCGGCGGCGGCCCGCTCCAATTCCAAACGCGCAGCGACTCAAAACGCAACCCGCCGCGCTTGTGTTCCAGCGTGACGCCGGGCAAAACCCGCGGGTTTTCGGCCTTGACCTGCACGCTCGCCAGCGGCAGCCCTTCGCCGGAGAAAACATCCGCCCGGCGGCGCGGTTGATCGAGCAAGACGCGCAGCCGCAGGCTATCGCGCTCCACGCCGGGCGTGAGCGTCATGACCCGCGCCACGTCGATGTCCTCACCGGCTTCATAGACGGCGATCACGTCGAAATCGACCACTTCCAGCCGAAAACCGTCGCGGCGGACCACTTCGCCGTCGGTCACACCGAGCGAAAGCCGAAAGACCGGCGGAAAGAGCGACGACAGTTCAAAATCGACCAACGCCTTGGCCGGCAGCTCAATGGGCCGATAAAGCGTGGCGCCGTCCTTGTCGGTGATGAGTTGGCCTTCTTCCTCGCGCCAGGCGTTCGCTTCGCCCAGCATTTGCCAATCGGCCAGACCATTGGGACCGAGGTAAACAAGGGGGTTCGCCTTGCAGCGTTCCAGGCAGCGCACCGCCGCGCGTTTGATACGCAACTCGCCGGCCAGTGAGGAACGAAACAGCAGGTTCGTTTCATTCACCGAGAGCAAGCCGCCATACAGCACGTCGCCGCCGGCCAGTTCCAATCGATACTCATGCTCGCGCCAACCGGGCGTGACCTCGGTGGAGAACCGCACGCGCGAGACCGCGTTCAAATCAAACTCAAACGGCCCGGTGAAGTCGGGCGATTGCCAACCGAGCTTGTCGGGCGTGCCGGCCGCCGCGGCGCCCCCCGCAAGCCAATCGTCGTTCGCCAAATAGAGCACCGGCACGTCGGCCGGCGGTGTTGGATCGTCGTCCGCGGTGGCCGCGGCGAGGCGGTTCGGAGACAGGTCGTTGATGACGCCGCGGACTTGTGCCTTCGTCGCGGGCGCAAGGGCGCAAGTGAGCAACAGAGCCAAAAGCAGGCGGAAAGATTGAAGGAGACGGATTCTATCGTTCATAGATCGGCAAAAAGCGATAGTTGACGGCCAACACCAACAACGACATCGACGTTCCATAGGCCGGCCCGAACTGTGAAGCAAAACTGCCGTCGGCCTGTTGTGAAGCGCTTAGGCGGCGTATTTGCCCGCGGTTCCATTTTTCCCAGGCGTCAGGATCGCCCTGATAGAGCGCCTGGGCCTGATAATAAAACGTGTACTCATCATTATGATTGCGGCCGCGGCCGCGTTCGTTTCGCAGGTAGTCGAGCGTCGCCTTGTATTCTTTCAGATCCTTGCGCCTGGCGACAGCATAGACCAGTGTGGCGATCGACGAGCGGGCCAAGGAATCGCCGGGGCCGCCCGCCGTGCCGCCGGCATAACCGACGCTGCCCTCCGCTCCGGTTGATTGACGGTAATACGCCAGCGCGCGGTCGATCGCCTGATCGGGCACCTCGATGCCGGCATTGCGCGCGGCGAGCAGGCCCACCAGCACGGCGCCGCTGACTGAGGTATCGGCGTCGCGCGCGTTGGGCGAGTAACGCCAGCCGCCGAATGGATTCTGTTTTTGCGAAGCCAGCGCACAGCGCACCGCCAACTCCAGCGCTTGCCCGACCGAGTGGCCGCGCGGCGCCGCGGCGTTGCGCCCCCTGGGCGCGTCGGCCCAGAGATGTTGGTCGTCGACAGTTCCGTAGGCCTCGGCCAAGGCCAGCATGGCGAAGCCATGATGATACATGTTGCCCGGCCCGATGCAGCCGCTAACCGCGTCTTGGCTGGTGATAACGCTGCGCAGCGCCGCGCGCACCTGGGTGCTATAGGGACCGAAATTGGGATCTTCGCCGGAGGCCAAGAGCGTCATCAGGCACAGTCCGGTAACGCCCGGCCCGCTTTGACCGCCGAGTTGCCAATCGCCTTGCTCGCCTTGGCTGGCGGCCAGATAGCGCACGCCGCGTTCATACATTTGGCGCACCTCATGCGGCACGACGCCGCCTTGCCGCAGTTCGGGAAGCTGGGCGCGGGCCAGTTGCGCACAAGAAGCCACGAACAAAAAGAGGGCGAGGCCGGTCGCCGATGCTTTACGGGAAAATGCAAAACGCAAAACGCAAAACGCAAAATGGAAAATGGGATGGCGGCGCCGCCGGGTTGTGCTTCCGCTGGCGGCATTTTGCGTTTTGCGTTTTGCGTTTTGCATTTGGCGTTCTTCTTTAATGAAGCCTCAGCGTCATGGCCGTGTTTGGCGACCGCGGGATTGAAATGGCTTGACGATACGTTCGCATATTCAGCTCGTGGAATCAGCGACGATGATCTGGGCAAATTGCCGACGCATGCATCAGTTTATCAGCGCGACGCACGGGACATAAGCGGCAATTGCCGCTTTCCCTTCCTTATGGCGGAGCGATCGGTTGGCAGGCCGGCCAGCGTTATTAAAATAGGAGGCAAGGTCGCTCCGCGATCATACAACATACCAAGCGGCATCGCACTCCAAGACATGATACCAACCATCCAACTTGCCAATGGCGCTGCCATGCCGCTGGTCGGCCTGGGCCTCTGGAAAATCGCAGGCGATGCGGCGCCCGGCGTCGTTCGCGACGCAATTCGCAGCGGCTACCGCCACTTCGATTCCGCCTGCGATTACGGCAACGAACCACAACTCGGCGCCGGCCTGCGGCAGGCGCTCGCCGCGGGCGACTGCCGCCGTGAGGATCTCTGGATCACCTCCAAGCTCTGGAACACCTACCACGCCCCCGAGCACGTTCGGCCCGCGTTGGAGCGAAGTCTGCATGACCTGGGGCTCGATTATCTCGATCTGTATCTGATTCACTTTCCGATCGCCCAGCGATTCGTGCCGTTTGAGTCGCGTTACCCGCCGGGCTGGTTTTACGAACCCGCCGCGCCGCGGCCGGCGATGGAGTTGGCTCCCATACCGCTCGCCGACACCTGGCAGGCAATGGAACAGTTGGTGACGGCCGGGCTGGCGCGAAACATTGGTGTCTGCAACTTCAACTGCGCGCTCTTGCGAGATTTATTGACGCGGGCGGCGATTCGTCCGGCCGTGCTGCAGGTGGAGCTACATCCCTACTTGACGCAAGACAAATTGCTGCGGTATTGCCGACAAGAGGCGATGGCGGTGACCGGGTTTTCGCCGCTGGGCGCCAGCTCGTATCTGCCGCTGGGCATGGCCGCCGCCGAGGAATCGGTGCTGATGGAGCCGGTGGTGGTCGAGGCCGCCAGGCGCCACGCGAAAACGCCCGCTCAAGTGGCGCTGCGTTGGGCAGTGCAACGCGGCACGGCCATTGTGCCCAAGACTTCGCGGCCCGATCGACTGCGCGAAAACCTGGCGATTTTTGATTTCAAGTTGTCGCCGGACGAAATGGCGGCCATCAGCCGCTTGAATCGCAACCGCCGCTTCAACGACCCCGGTGAGTTCTGCGAGCGGGCGTTCAACACGTATTGTCCAATCTATGAATGATTCTAAAGCGAAAAAGATGAGGAAAACGATATGAGCAACGGCGCTTTTCAGGTCGAAACGATTCAGGTGCCCGGCCGGCAAACCTACGAAGGCCGCGAGTTTCCGCTCGCGCTGCGGTGCGGCGCGCCGACCGCGACACTGGACGAAACGGCGGCCTGGCTGGCGGAGAATCGCGACGCACTGGAAGAACAAGCGGCGCTGCATGGGGCGATTCTGTTTCGTGGTTTTCCGTTGGCGACCGCCGAAGACTTCGACCGCTTCGTCTCGGCGTTCGACTGGCCCAATTTCGCCTATGACGAATCGCTCTCCAACGCCGTGCGCGTGAACCGGACGCGGCGCGTGTTTACGGCCAACGAGGCGCCGCCGACGGTGACCATTTTTCTGCACCATGAAATGGCCCAAACGCCGGTCTATCCTGGTAAGTTGTTCTTCTTCTGCGAGCGGCCCGCCGAACAAGGCGGGGCTACGCCGCTTTGCCGGTCGGACATTCTCTGGCAACGGCTCAGCGAATGTTGTCCGAATTTCGCCGAGGATTGCCGGCGGAAGGGCCTGCGATACACCAACGTCATGCCTTCGGCCAACGACGCCAACTCCGGCATGGGGAGAAGCTGGCAGAGTACGCTCGGCGCCGAAACCCAGGAAGCGGCGGAGCGGCGTTTGAAGACGCTGTGTTACGACTGGCAATGGCTCGCTGACGGCTGCCTACGGGCGACGACACCGGTGCTCGACGCCGTGCGAGACCTGCCGGACGGTCGCAGAGCGTTTTTCAATCAACTCATCGCGGCTTACTGCGGGTGGAAAGACAGCCGCAACGATCCGGCGAAGTCGATTACCTTCGGCGATGGCGCGCCGCTCGATGGCGACGCCGCGCTGGAGGCCGCCCGGCTGGCCGAGGAAATCACCTTCGATCTGGTCTGGCAGCGCGGCGACGTGGCGTTGGTCGACAACTACGTGACGATGCATGGCCGCCGGGCGTTTAGCGGCACTCGGCGGGTACTCGCTTCGCTCATCGCGGCGTAGCGCACATGGAGCGCGGCAATTCATTGCCGCTTTGCTTTATCGCGGAGCGATCTTCTGATACGCGGTGACGCTTGGCGGCGCGGGCGATGTTACTGAAATAAGAAGAAGGTCGCTCCGCGACAAGTGAAAGCGGTGATGAATCACCGCACTCCATGAACACCTTCTGTTGCAGAGAGCGAATCCGCGCGCGATACTTGATGATATGGCTAAGCGGTTTTCGGAAGATTCGCTCAAAATCATGCATCAAACAAGACGTTCTTTCTTAGGTCAGGCCAGCCTGGGGCTGGGGTCGGTGGCGCTGGCCTCCCTCATGAACGGCCGCGCTCCCGCGGCCACGCCAATATCCGTCGAGACACAATGGCCGGGCGCCGTGCAGCCGCCACACCATGCGCCTCGGGCGCGCCGCGTCATCTTCCTCTGCATGTCCGGCGGTCCTTCCCACTTGGAAACATTCGATCATAAACCTCAATTGGCCAAGCACGACGGCGAGCCGATGCCCGAATCGTTCACGCGCGGCCAACCCATCGCCCAGCTTCAAGGACAAAAACTCTACTGCCTAGCGCCGCAATTCGAGTTCCGTCGCTGGGGAAAGTCCGGCCAGGAAATCACCACGCTCTTTCCCCACATCGGCTCGATCGCCGACGACATTTGCATCGTTCGCTCGCTGGTCACCGAAGCCATCAATCACGATCCGGCGCATACGTTCATGAACACGGGCACCACCATCTCCGGCCGCCCCAGCATGGGATCGTGGATCACCTACGGCCTGGGGAGCGAGTGCGAGGAGTTGCCCGGCTTCATCGTGCTTACCTCGCAAGGCGGCCGCAGCCCGCAGCCGCTTTCATCGAGGCAATGGCACAACGGCTTTTTGCCAGGGCGATTTCAGGGCGTGCCGTTTCATTCACACGGCGACGCGGTGCATTACGTCGCTAATCCGCGCGGCGTCAGCCGGCCGCGGCAGGGCGAAGTGCTCGACGCGGTCGGCAAGCTGAATCGGCTGTCGCCGGTTGTGGGCGACGATCCCGAGCTGGCGACGCGCATCAGTCAGTATGAGATGGCGTTTCGCATGCAGGCCAGCGTGCCGGAACTGACGGATCTTTCCGACGAACCGCAATGCGTGCTCGATCGTTACGGCGTGCCAGGAGCCGATGGCAGCTTCGCCGCCAACTGTTTGTTGGCGCGCAGATTGGCGGAACGCGGCGTGCGGTTCATTCATCTTTATCATCGCGGTTGGGATCACCACAACGACTTAACAACGTACATGCGAACCTGCGCGGGACTGGTCGATCGCGCGACGGCCGCCTTGGTGCTCGACCTTAAACAGCGCGGCATGCTCGACGATACGCTGTTGGTTTGGGGCGGCGAGTTTGGCCGCACGCCGATGGCTCAGGGCAACAAAGGCAAAACGCTCGGCCGCGATCACCATATCAAGGGCTTTTCGATGTGGCTGGCCGGCGGCGGCGTTCGCGGCGGCTTGACGCACGGCGCCACCGACGAATTTGGTTACGCGGCCGTGGACAACGTCGTTCATGTTCACGACCTGCATGCCACCATGCTGCATCTCTTGGGCATCGACCACGAGCGGCTCATCGTGCGCGCTCAAGGCCGCGATTTCCGTCTCACCGATGTTTCCGGCCGCGTGGTGCGAGAGATATTGGTTTAGCTTGGCGATGAAGGTCGCTCCGCGACAAAGCAAAGCGGTGATGAATCACCGCACTCCAAGAATAAACAGCCACCGCTATGCTATTCGTGCCGCAGGGCTTCAATCGGGTCCATCAGGGCCGCGCGGCGAGCCGGGTAAATGCCAAACACCACACCCACCAAAACCGAGATGAAGAAGGCCACCAGCACCGACCAAGTGGCGATCATCGGCTCCAATTCTTGCACCACCGCCGGCAGGCCGACCATCATTTTGGGAAAGAAATAGCGCATAAAGGCCAGCACGCCCGCCACGACCGGATTGCAAAGATACCCCAGCGCGACGCCGCACAGTCCGCCCGTGGCGGAAAGCACAATCGTTTCCGACAAGAATTGTTGAATGATGTCGCGCTGTTTCGCGCCCAAAGCGCGACGAATGCCGATCTCGCGGGTGCGCTCGGTGACCGTGGCCAACATGATGTTCATAATGCCGATGCCGCCCACCAACAGCGAAATGCCGGCGATCACCACCGACAACACGCGAAACATCATTTGCAAGATTTCCGCCTGCCGCAAAAGCTCCTTGGGAACGATGATCGAATAATCCTCGTTCCGGTGGTACTTTCTTAACAGTATTTTAATGATCGCGGCCGTTTCTTCGACCTCGCTGACGTCGCCCACCGTGACGGTGAACTGGCTGAGCTCCACGATCTCAGCCTCGAAACTGCCGGCCTTACTCGAAAAAACCTGGTCGCCAATACGAGCACGCAGAGTGTCCAGCGGTATGTAGACGTCTTTGTTGTAATCTTGACCGGTAAAGCTGCCGCCGATGTTCCCCGACGCCGCCCGCTCTTGCGTGACGCCGACGACCACGTAAAAATCTTTGTCGATCTGAATCGACTTATTGACCGGGTTCTCGTACGGGAACAGCGTGACGGCGGTGGCGTGGGCCAGCACGCACACGTTGTCGACATGTTTGAGGTCGCGGTCGGTTAGAAAACGGCCCCGCGCCATGCGCAGGTTGTTCATCTTGAGATAGGCCGGCGTGCAGCCCACCAGCCGAATTTCAGCCGTGTGCTCAATGTAGCGCGCCTCTTTCGACAGTTCCCGCAGCGGTGTGGCCTGCCGGACGGTAGGCACCGTGCCGACGATTCGGCGGAAGTCGTCGCGCAGCAGCCCGTAACTGAGAATGCGCGAGGTTGTCGCGCCCGATTGTGTGCTGATGGGCTTGATGCTGCGGACAATGATGTTTTCGGCGCCAAGGTCTTTAATTTGCTGTTGCGCTTGGTAGCTGACGCCTTCGCCCATGGCCACCAGCCAGATAACGGCGGTAACGCCGATCATGATGCCCAACACGGCCAATGCCGAGCGCAATTTGTGCAGCAACAGGCTTTTGACGCCTAGCCGCAGTGTTTGTAGGAACTTGGAGCGCAACATTCTTTACTGCCCGCCGCCCGGTGGGCCGCCACCCGGCCCTCCGCCTTGCTGCATCATCTGCTTGCGGCGCTCTTCGGCGGCCTTGTGCTCGGCCGGATCGACACCGCCATCGCCGTTGGTGTCCATCATGCTGAAGAACTGCTGAGCGCGTTCGGGCAATTCATCCATGGTGATTTTTCCGTCGCCGTTTTTGTCGCTTTCTTTGAAGGTACGAGGCCGGCGATTGCCGCCTTGGCCGCCACCTTCCGGGCCGCCACCGCCCCGACCGCCCCGACCACCCCGGCCTGAACGGCCCGCGCCGACCGCGTCTGGGCCGCCGCCCAACGCGCCCTCGTTCCCGCCTTTGCCGGCTCCAGGACCAGTGGCCGGGGGACCGCCCGGACTTTGCCCAGGAGCCGGAGCGCGAATCGACCCAAACCGCTTGTTCACATCCACCGCTTCCTCATCTTGAATTTCGTCGGTGGCCGTGGGCACGTCGGCCCGCGGATTCTGCAAGACTTTCTCGCCTTCTTTGAGGCCGTCCACAATGGCGATCACCGAATCATTCGTGCCGCCCAGCACGAGATTTCGCCGCTCAATGCCTTTGTTCGTCTTCACCCACGCGTGAAATTTGCCCCCGCCCTCAACAACGCATTGCACTGGAATCTCCAGCGCGCCTTTTTGTTCGGTCACGAGGATCTCGACTTCGGCGGTCATGCCGGGCTTCAGCCCCTGCGGCTCGCCATCGATCTTGACGACCGTGGAGTATTCTTTGACGCCCGAGCTAAACCAGTTGCCCGGCTCGGCCTGATTGGCGATGGAGGTGATTTCGCCTTGAAACTCGCGGTCTTGAATCTTGACTCTGGCCCGCATGCCGATGCGCAGCGAATCGACCTTGGTTTCATGCACGAGCGTCTTGACTTGCATATTCTTCAGGTCGGGGAGTCGCAGGATGGCCTGAAACTGATTGACCTGCGCTCCCAGGTCGATCTTCGGCCCTGAATCTCCACGGCGACTGCCGGACATGTCATTGGCGTAGACCACCATGCCGTCTTGCGGGGCGAAAATGGTGCATTCTTTGAGCTGTGTTTGCAGCCGATCCAACGTCTGAGTTTCTTTCTTATAGGCCGCTTCATCCGACTTCATGAGCGCTTCGGCGCTATCGCGTTTGCTCGTGAGGTCTTCAAGCATTTTGGCCTTGGTATATTTCTCCAGCACCTCTTTCTTTCGCTCGGCCACCGCCAGGTTGAGCTTGGCCTGCTCAACGGCAAACTGCTTCGACTCGACGTCGAGTTGCGTGACATAGCCTTTGCGGTGCATTTTCTGGCTGTAGTACAACAGATTCTCGGCACTCGACAGGTTTTGTTTGGCCACCGTGATATCGGCCTCGAATTGCTGTCGTTCCTGTACGAACGTACCTTTGTCGTATTCTTCGACGGCGATTTTGGCGGCCGCGTAATTCTTGGAAGAGGTGATGCGCGCGGCCTCCGCCTTGGCCACGGCGATTTCCTGCGTCGTAATTTGCTCTTCGATTGTCCAGGAGTCGAGCTTCACGAGTTGATCGCCTTCCTTGACGTGACTGCCATCAGGAATGATGTCCAAAATCGTATTTGAACCGGGCACCTTTGACTTCAGCTCAACATTGTGAGCGCTTTCCACGTTGCCGTCTTCGGTGACGGTAATCAAAAGATCGCCCCTCTTCACCGTGGTGGTCAGGAAACGGCCGACTTCAACATCGTCGCCGCTGTAAACGCGGCTGTAGGCGAGGTACAGCAGGCCCAGACCGCCCAGTGCGCCAACGAAGGAAAGCAGCCAGCGAACCCAACCCGCTCCTTTACGTCGGTGCGAACGGTGGGCAAAACCGTTTTGAAGGCGATTGGCGACACCACGATCTTCGGCCGTCACGGCTGTCATGGGCTGGTTCCTGGAAGTGAAGGAGGTTAATAGGTGTGGAGCGTCGGAGAGCGAGCGACTGCCTTTCGCAAAAGGCCGGCTATGGGGCGAAGGTGCGGCCTAAACAAGTAGTGTGGTGCAGATAAACTATGGTTACTATTGTTGGTTGCTGAGCAAGTTTTTGCAAGCTCTTTGTGCCATCGTTGAAGGCGTGACATGGTGGCGCTATTTTATGCGGCTACGACGAAGGTTTCTTTTTCGCCCCCGTAAAGGGTGGTTTCTTACCATGTCAGCCCTCGGTGGGTGGACAGTTTTTAGCCACACGTTGGACCTATCCAGACTTCTATCTTCGATCGCCGGCTCTGGAAAACTTCGCATTGACCGCGATCGCGTGCGACACTACTCTGGCCGCCTCTAGGGGAGTATCCGGTCGGGATTATCTCATTTCACCCGCCCGGTTCCCAATAATAGCCTACCTACCACACGTCCACGGATGGACTTTCGACGTCAACTCAGCACTGTCGCCGCGCTCATGCTTTTGGCTTGCCTGGTGCAAGCCTGGATGATCTGGCGCGCCGTGGTGCCGGCGCAAGACTGTGTCCGCTATCTGGTTGTGGCGCAAAGTTTCGCGCGCGACGGCGCCACGGCCACGCTGCGCAGCCAAGGAGAGCAGCCGCTGTTTCCCGCCTTGGTTTGGCTGACGCACGGCATCCTGTCCGTGGCGGGATGGATCGACACGGCAAATTGGGCCGTCGCCTTGCAGGTTGCCGCGGCGATTCCGTTGGTGCTGTCGGTCGCGCCTGTGTATCTGCTGTTTCAGCGCCTGCACGGCGACCGCGCGGCGCTGGCCGCGACCGTGCTCTATTGCCTCTTGGGCGGAGTCAGTAGGCTGGGCGCCGATGGCTTGAGCGACAGCACGCATCTCGTCTTCTTCATGGTGGCGCTTTGGTGCGTCGCACGGTATTTTAGCCCGCCGGAATTCGGCTCGCCTGGCTGGCTGCTGGCAAGCGGCCTCTCGACCGGCCTGGCGCTGACGGCCCGCTGTGAATCGCTGGTATTGCCAGTAGCGCTTTTGGCGACGTTCGGCTGGCTGGCATGTTCAGGGCCAAAACGCCCGACATGGCGCCAAACGACGATCGGCGCGGCGTCACTCTCGCTAGGCTTGGCATTGGTGCTGTTGCCATTTCTTGCCTGGTGCGATGCTCTGTCGCCGCGGGCGGCTTTGGCCCGGCTGATGGGTCGCGCGGGCGCCGGTGAGGCCGCGCCGTTGAACGATTTTCGCCCCGGAAGCCGCGCCGATGTCACAGAACCTCGCTGGGAATTACCCGGCATGGGCCGGCTGGTGTTTGGCAAAAAAGATACCTCGACCAGTTCTCGCTTCCACGGCTATCTCTCCGCCGCCGCGAAACTGCTGCACGAACTGGCGCAAACGCTGCATTATTGGCTCGGAGCATTGGCACTGGTCGGACTGGCGGCACGTTGGCGGCAGCTCGCCACGCCGTTGGATCGGTTCATGCAATGCTTGTGCGCAATGTTGATCGCGGCCGGAATCATGGTAGCGGCGCGGGCCGGTTATCTTTCCACACGGCATGTGCTGCTCGTAGTCGTGTTGGCCCTTGGTTGGGCGGGGTATGGCAGCCTGACGCTGGCCGATTGGTTGATCGCTCGCGGCCGGTGGCCGGAGGTCGAGTGGCGCCGCAGGCTGGCCAACGCGGCGCTGGCCCTCACGGTGATAGTTGCCTGCGGCGCCGATTGCCGCGCGGCTTTGCACGCCAGCCGCGAAGCCCATCGACAGGCGGCGCGATGGCTCTCCGAGCACGCGAACCCGACCGCGGCCGTGCTTGACAGTCGCGGTTGGACGGCCCTTTACACCGGACGAAAAACCTATCGCTATGAAGCCGCCCAGGCCGCGTTTACCGATTCCGCTTTGAGGTATGTCGTCGTCGAGCAGGCCGAGCTTGCAGCGGGCAGCCGCCGCAGTGAGACCATGCGGCTCTTGATGAACCACGCGGGCGAGCCGGTTGCCCGCTTCACGGCGGCGGGCTCAGACAAACACAATGTCGTTGTTTATCGGTGGCAACCGGAACATTTTCAACAATTAGGAGTGCAATCCTATGCGCGATAATGTGCGCGAGTTTGTGCGCTGCGCGGCCGACGCCTTTGACTTGCAAGGGCCGGTCTATGAATTTGGGGCTTATCTTCCGGCGGGCCAGGAAGAGCTGGCCGACTTGCGGCCGCTGTTTCCCGGCCAGCGCTACGTGGGCTGTGACCTGCGCCCCGGACCCGGAGTTAATCGAATCGAAGACCTAGCCGCGCTCACGCTGGCTGACGACGCGGCGCAAACGATCGTATGCGTGGAAACCTTGGAGCACGTGTTTGAGGCGCGGCGCGCCGTCGAGGAGATGATTCGTGTCTTGCGTCCGGGCGGAGTGCTGCTCGTGGCCGCGCCACTTGATTTTCGCATCCACGATTATCCCAGCGACTATTGGCGCTTGACGCCGAGTTGCATGACGCGTCTGCTGGCGCCGCTAGACGCCGCACTGGTGGGTTGGCAAGGCAGCGCGCGTTTTCCGCACACGGTGTTCGGTGTGGCGGCGAAAGCGCCCGTGCCCGCCCGGTTCGTGCGCGGCGCCGGCGAGTTTGTGCGGCGGATGCAGAAGTGGTCCGAGGACGCCGCCGGCAAACAGCACTGGCAACGGCGGCTCAAGCGCTGGGCGACCGGTTGGTTGACGAACAAATCGGAACATGTACGGCGGCGCGATTACTTTGAGATTGAATTTGTACTCGACTTGCCCCAAAGTCCCGACTGGCGTCACGACCTGATGGAAATGGCGCATAGTAAGCCTCATTTGGGAACGAGGGTTGATTTATAGGCTGCCCCCATAGCGGCGCGCGGGCTTTGGGCGCGGGCGGAAAATGCAAATTGTAAATTGTAAATTGTAAATTGTAAATTGGCACCAGCGGAGATCGTACCTTTCCATTCCTCACCTGAACCCCGAACCCCGAACCCTCGTTGTAATGACAAAACCGGCACAGACGGTCTCTCGGTTACTCGTCATCGGCCTCGACGGCGCCACCTACGACTTGTTGCGGCCGTGGGCCGCATCAGGACGCATGCCAAACTTGGCGCGGCTGATGGCAGACAGCGCACGCGCGGTAGTCAACTCCACCCGTCCGTACATTACGCCGGTCGCCTGGACCACGTTTCAAACCGGCTGCGATCCGCACGAGCATGGCATTCTTGATTATCGCTATCTTGACCACCGCCGCCGCCTGCTGCTGTTGAACCATGCCGGCCGCATCGCGCGGCCCACGCTGTTTGACTCGATCACCGCCGCGGACGGACAAGTGGTGTCGCTTAACTTGCCGATGACTTTTCCGGCTTCGGCGGCGGTGCGCGGCATGATCGTCGGCGGGCTTGACAGCCCCTCGATTGAGGCGGCATTGGCGCCGTATCCGGCGTTCGCGGAGCGACTTCGTGCCACCGGGGCGCGTTTCGATCTGGGCACGGTCTGGCGGCGCAAGCCGACGACCTTCGAGGAATTTGCCCACGGCATCGAGCAGACGGACGCCATCTTTCGCGGTCAGGCCACCGCGGCCAACGTGGCCGATCGCATGACCGACTGGCGTTTAATGGTGGTGCAACTGCAAGTGCTCGATTCGCTGCAGCATCGTTGCTGGAACTGGCTTCATGCCGGCGACGCGCACGCGGCGGAATTGTGGATGTCGAAGGCGCGACAGGCGCTGCGGGCGCTCGACGATTGCCTGGGTGAGTTGATGGAACTGGCCGCGCGGCGCGGCGCGGCGGTGGTGGCGTTGAGCGACCACGGCTTCGGATCGTTTCGCGGCAAGATCACGTTGGCCGAAATCCTGGCCCAGGCGGGGTTGTTGTTTTGGCCGCGGGGCGGCGCGGCGGCCGGTTATTATTTGCGCAGCGGCGCCTGGCGGATGCGCAAGTATCTGTATCGCCGCTTCCAACCCGGTTGCAGCACCGCGCAGCTTACCCGTCCGCTCGACAGCTTGTTGCCCATTGATTGGCGCCGCACGCGCGCTTTGGCCATGCATGGCAACCTGGGCGGGCTGATCTACTTGAACACGCGCCGGCGTTTCGCCGCCGGCCCCTTGAAGACCGAACGGCAACGCGAGCAGGCTCTGGCCGAGGTTTTGCACGCCTTCAAATCGGCCATTCACCCCGAAACCGGCGAGCCGCTCTTCGTGGAAGTCTTTGGCACCGCGGAACGCTATGGCGTCGATCCGCTGGAAAAACTCTGGCCCGATGTATTGGCGATACCGACGCCGGGGTTTCACACGCGGCACAAGTTCGACGCTCGGCCGCAGCTTGTGCGGGCCGACGCCGCCATGGCCGCCACGCACCGGCCCGAGGGCGTCTTGTTGCTGCATGCGCCCGGTGTGCGCGGCGGCGACCACGCCGCGGCGGAGTTGCGCGACGTGGCGCCCACCATTTTACGCCTGTTGGGCATCGCGGCGCCGCGGCACATGAGCGGCCAAACGCTGCGCGGCATGCTCGCTGGGAACGTGCCGCGTGTCCGCTCCGAGGCTTATGCCGCGCAGCCGGCCGGCCTTGAATTGTGCGGCATTACCGATGCCGAGCAGCGCACGGTCGAAGCGCGGCTGCGCGAACTGGGTTATCTGGATTAAGAGGCTATCCGAAAACTCGTCGTGGGGCGGGCCGCCGGCCCGACTGGAAGCGAAAGACGGCTCGGCGAGCCGCCCCACGATACGCTGGCACGGCGAAATCTGCGTTTTTGGATAACCTCTAAGAATCGTCGCCGACGATGCGGTTCAAAGCCCTGCGCACCGGGGCGAGATCCCGCGGATCGGGCGCGATGGCCGTGAAGTAGTCATCGTCAATTCCTAGATAGCGCTTCATTAGCTGCGCCTTTTGCGGACTGCAATCGACCAGCAAGTCGTCAAGCTCCCAGTCGCGATCCCAAAGGATTTTATCCGCGATGCATTCGATCTCAAACTGCCACGCTTCGATGTCGTCGCACTCCGGCGTTAACTCTTTGGCGTCATCATCGTCATCCGGGCCTTCATCGCCGTGCTCTCTATCCGCCGCGATCCACTCCCAGATCAATTGACGCGTCGACTTCTCCGCAGTTGCTTCGCCGTCAATTTCAAATTGGACCGATAGTTCGAGCGCCCGAAAAATAGCGTAAATGGCCGCTTCGTTGATCGCCGTGTGAACTGGCGCTCGAACGCTCTTGCGGAAGAGCGCTCGGCCGACATCAGCGAGCAGGGCGAGTTGCTGGCCGGGCGTAACCGCGTCAAATTGCGGAATCTCGAACAGCCAAGGATCGTCCGCGGCCATTCCAAGCTCAATAAGCTCAATGGCCGTCGCCAACCCTCGGCGCGCAAGCATGGCTTCCGCCCCAGCTAAAACTCGCGTGCCTTCCGGTGTGCGCCACATGGATGACCACTTTAGTTCCGTTGGAT
>DASVGM010000723.1:0-17122 GCA_036379555.1 Pirellulales bacterium
ATCTCGTGACATTAGGGACAAGCCCGGCGGTGGCGGAATGAAATCGGTCGTCCTTCTCTGTGCCGTCTGTCTCGGTAGTTCATTTTATGTTGCACATCGCCCTCGCCTGCGATCCTCCGCACGCCGTGCTGGTTCACAAACCGAGCTGGGTGGCCGCCGGCTTTCGCGCCGCCGGCCATGACGTGCGGTTGGTACACGACCTGGCCGGCGTGCAAGCGGCCGACGCCCAATGCGATCTGATCTTGTTCGATCACAAAGCGTCGGGCATGAGCCGCGCGGGGCTGGCGGAGTTGGCCAATAAGCGTCGGACGAGGCAACTTCTCCCTCTCCCAAAGGGAGAGGGAACTCTCTGGCTGCAATGGTGGCGCGACCTGATCGCGGTCGATCCAACCAAACCACTCGCCGAACAAGACTACATCCGTTCCTTCGGCGACATCATGCGCGGCATGAACATTGTCTTCGTCAAAGAACGATCGCTTCTCGATGAGTACCATGCGCTGGGCATCAACGCCCATTGGCTCGACCAGGCTTGCCCTGCCGACATGCCGGCCTGCGAACATCGTGAGCGACCGGCATGGGACGTGCTCGTGCTCGGCAGTCCGGGCTACACTCAGCGTCGCGCCGATGCACGGGCTTTGGCCGACGCGGGCTTTCGCGTCCTCTGGGCAGGCATGGCCGCCAGCGATCCGGTGCCGCCGGGAGTCCAATGGCATCCGTGGGTACATCCGCTCGAACTACCGAAGTTGGCGAGTCGCTGCGGTGTGGTGTTGGGAGTTGACTGGCGCAGCGATTTACCAGGCTACACGAGTGACCGCGCGTATCTCGCCTGTGGCATGGGCGCGTGTTACCTCGCGCGGTGCGGCCATCTCCCTCTCCCTCCGGACCCACAAGCGGATGTTCCGGGCGGCGTCTTTCTCCCTCTCCCTCCGGGAGAGGGCCGGGGTGAGGGCGGTTTGCACTTGCACACGCTCGACCATTCCGCTTTCCCGTTCCCACGGAACCCGCAGGCCGGTCTGGCGGCGTGGGTGTATGACAAAGTGGACGATTTGATCGAGCTCGTTCGCACCGCTATTTCGGACGTGAGCGAGCGGCGTCGCCGCGGCGAGCGCTCACGGCGGTTGGTGATGGAGCATCACACCTACGCGCACCGCGCGGCGGAGATTGCCAAAGTCGTGCGTTTATGCGGCGAAGCAGTTTGAATCAACGACAATTGCGGAAGATGCCCTCGGCTTGCCCGAGGGAGTTTCACGTTGGCAGTCTACAACGACGACTGTCCCCACGCTTCCGCTTTCGCCCCGCTTGGCCGCCGCAGGCGGCCAAGCGGGGCGAAAGCGGAGAAAAGGGCGCGGGCACCGCCCGCTGTAGACAACCAACGTGAATCTCCACCCGGCAAGCGGGTGGCATCGCGCGCCCGCCCGCAGGCTCATCACGACGCGCCGCAGCGACGCTCGTGCAAACACAAAGCGACGACGATTCCAAACACCATGCGCGCCGTTTCGCCGTCCAACGACGAACGTATCACGCCTTGCCAGCCTCGCCCGCAATCGTCCGACCAGGAAATCGGCGTCCGGCCGTCGTTGGAATTCAACACGTTTCGCGGCAACAGGGCGAACATGCCGCGCCAGCTCGTCGCGCGCCGCGGCACGCGCCGATGCGTCAATCGCCGCTCGCCGCGGCGCCAAGTCGTTTCCTGCCAACGCCAATGAGAAATGAACGAATAGCGGATCATCTCATCGTACACCAGCGCGCCGTCGGCGAAGATCGCACGCCGAACGCAGCGATAGTTCTCGCGTTTGTACGTCAACACCATTCGCGTTCCGTCAAGCCAAGTCCAGTACCACTCGCCGCTGTAAAAACGCAATGGCCATAGCCTTTTGCGAATGACGATCGTCACGCCACCGACCTCGGCTTTGTATTTGAAAGGCTCCGCCGGCCGAATTGAAAACCTCACCTATTCTCCCAACATCCCAAACCCCAACTCCCCCCAAAGGTCGCTTCGCGACAAAAGAAAGCGGCGATGAATCGCCGCACTCCAAGACCATGCCCCTCGCTCTTATCACTCCCACGCGCCGCCGCTGGCACTGGCTGCGCAAACAGGCCCGCGCCATCGCCGGGCAACTCGCGCCGGACGATTGCTGGATCATTATCGTCGATAACGATCAGGCGAATCAACGCGCCGTCAACGAGATTGCCGAGCTGATCCCCGCCCGACAGCTCACCTGGCTGCACGCCTCTTACACCCGGCCTGAACCGCCAATGGGCTGCGTCAACCGGCTGCGCAACGCGGCGACCGCGCTCGCGCCCGCCCGACACGACATCGTTGAAGTGGACGATCATGATCTACTCGCGCCATACGCCCTGGCCGAGATTCGCATGGCCTTGGCGGCCGGATATGACTATGTGTTTGGTTGGTATCATCAGCAGGCGGTGGTGGAAAGTTCCCTCTCCCTTCGGGAGAGGGTTAGGGTGAGGGCGGATGAAGTTGCCGACTATTCTCAACTGCCGAGCGCCCTCACCCCGGCCCTCTCCCGGAGGGAGAGGGAGAGTATCGAGCCTTGGCCCGACGTGCGGCACCGCTACTCACGCGGCGCGTTTGAGCGGCGCGAGATCGACGGTATTGGCGTGCGGGCGTTCCAACGCTGGCTGTGGACCAAGCTCGGCGGTTGGGCCGCGCACGTCTGGCCTGGCGGCGACTATCATTTCGCTCTGCGCGCCGAAGCCATCGGCGCCAAGATCGTCTGCATCGAGCAACCGCTGTGTACCGTGACGATTGAAGCGGAAAGTATTTCGGCAAGTTTCGCCCGTGGTCCGTGGCGGTTGAGCGCGGATCGGACTCCATCCGCCTAGTGCGCGATGTCACGCGCGATGAAGCTTTGATGCCACCCGCTTGCCGGGTGGAGTTTCGCGTTGGCTGTCTACATCGGACGTTGACCGCGTCCTCTTTTCCGATTTTGCCCCGCTTGGCCGCCGCAGGCTGCCAAGCGGGGCAAAATCGGGAGCATCGGGCACGCCGCGTTCGTAGACGGCCAACGTGACACTCCCTCGGGCAAGCCGAGGGCATCGTACGCAGTCGTCGTTCATCTCCTGACATGACGCCGTGCGCGGATGGTGAAGAAGGTCAACACCCTAATCCCTAATTCCTAATCCCTTGCTTATGATCACCACCTCCACCGACCTGCAAACCTACCTCGGCCTGCCCGCCATGACACCGCTCGCCGCGCAAGTCCAATCACTGGCCGAGCAGCATGTCAAAGACTTTCTCGGTTGGGGAGAAGTCGAACAACAAACATGGGTTGAGTATTATCCGCGCGAGCAGGGGGCCGCCATCACCGGCGATCCGCATTACATCGTGGCCAGTAACCATCAACTCGCCGTGCCGGGCTTTTACTTCGCGCCCAACATCATTCAACTGCAACAATTGCCGGTGCGGTCGATCACCGAGGTCCGCGAAGACGCCACCGGCTATTTCGGTCAAGAGTCCAACGCTTTTCCGGCAACGACCATCTTGCAATCAGGCGGCGATTATTTCTTGAAGATTGAAAACCCGGCGATTTACGGCGGGCAACCGATAAGTTGGTCGGGCCACCTGGTGCGTCGCGCCTTCTGGTTTCCGGCCACGGTCGGTTCGGTAATGGTTACGTACGTGGCCGGCTTCACCGCGACGGAGCTTTCCGGCCGCTGGCAGGTGTTTAAGACCGCCGTGTTGGAAACCGCCGCCGATTTGTATTTACGGGCCAAAGCGCTTTCGATCGGCCACAAGCCCGACATCACCAACGAGACCGACGGCGGCGGCGTGGCGGCCGGGTACGTTTACAATCGGCTCTTGAGTACGCCGGTGCCTGATGTGGTGGCGGCGATGTTGCAGCCGTACATGAATTATGGAGAGGCGGCGCTGTGAGGGTTCGGGGTTCAGGATGAGGGATGAGGGATGAGGGACCGCGCGGTGACGCGGCGGAGCGAAGCTCCGCTTCTTAGCCCGGAACGGGCGTCATTCCATAGCCCAGGGTGCAGCGCAGCGGAACCCTGGGTAACCGGTGCAACAAACGCTCATAGCCCTGAAAGGGCGTCACTGTGACTCGCGGGCCGATTTGCCGTGAACGAGCCAACGAACGCCGATCGCCAACAGTCCGCCCACAAACGCCAACGACCACAGTGTGCAAAAATGAAGACGAAAGACTCGCCCGATCGCATCATAGTAACGCGGATCAGAAAAAAGGGCGGGCTTCGAGTACCGCGAACCTACTCCCGCCAAAAAAAGTAATTGCGCCGAACCATGCGGGCGAAGCGAAATCCCGGCGACCCAGGGAGCGGCCGCGAACCATGCCAAGGCACCGATAAAGAAAGCGCGCGTATAACCGCGCCCATAGACGATGCCCGCCGCAAGAACGGGCGGCAAAAACGAATTCACGAGAATTGCAACCAGATACGCCACCCACCCCGGAAACGCCACCGCCTCCGCCGCGATCAACGCCACCACCGCCACGGCGGCGAACATCCAACGCAACGAGAACTGCGGTCGTTTGGCCATAACGGTCAATCTAACAGCAGGCCGAACGCGCCGCAAATCCAACCGCGCTGCCTCGGCGCGCCGGCCCGCGCAAGCGATGCGACCGAACCACCAGCCGCGCAGCGGCGACAGAATTTAGCCGTGGGCGTCAGCCCACGGTTGTTCGACGATCGGAAGCAAAGCCGCGCAGCGGCGAAAGAGCGCGCCGTCGATCAACCCCAAATATATCGTTCGTCAAACTCGATCTCATGTCGGCGCAAGAGCGCCCTGAGCTCGTCTTGATAGCTTTTCCGTTGATGATGAGCTTCCTGGTTCTGGATGTAGCTTCGCACCTCTGGCGTCTGCGATTTGCTGACACTGAACGCGGAGTAGCCGTCTTGCCAACCAAACTTGCGCAGCTTCAACTTTTCTTCATTCATCCATTTCGAGGAGTTGGCCTTCAATGTTCGCATGAAATCGGAAAGCGCGATTTTCGGCGGCAGTTTAACCAACAAATGCACATGGTCCGCGACGCCGCCAATTTCCAACGCGGCGCCGCCAAGCTCGCGCACGATGCCGCCGAGATAAGCGTGCAGATCCTGGCGCAGCGCCGTGTCGATACAAGGAATGCGGTTCTTCGTGCTGAAAATGACGTGGTAGAGGAGGTTGGTGAAGGTGCTTGCCATGTGCGAGGAAAACGTGAAAGTGACGATCAGAGAGCAGCGCCCATTTGAGCATTCCTACCGCGCGGGTCAGCGCCCCACAACCACTTCTTTCGCCGCTGCGCGGCTTTTAGCCGTCGCTGCGACTACTCCGTGGGCTGACGCCCACGGCTAAACTCTTTCGCCGCTGCGCGGCTGGGCGTTACCGCCGCCGGCGGCCATCCAACGAACCGCGACCGCCATTAGTCCGCCAGCGATTGCGATTATCCAACGAAGACTGAATTCAACACCTACAGAGCTCCCGAGGCGTGAAAGGAACGATGACGGAATCATCGAATAAAACGCCGTCGAGAGCGGGGGCCCAGAAGTCGGCAGGTTGAAGCCGGTCGCCGACAGCATGCCAGTAGATGCGGCCAGAAATGCAACCAACGCGCCGATAAAGAATGCTTGCACACTCCCCCGTGCATACACGATTGCCGCGACCAGAGCCGCGGGGAAAACCACGGAAAGCACTGTTCCGATCGCCATAGCAATATTATGCGGAAACGCCGCCGCTTCCGCGGTAATCAACGCCACCACGGCGACCGCCGCGAACATCCAACGCAGCGAGAATTGAAGTTTGCGGGCCATGCGGTGATTGTAGCCCCAAACGAAACGCGCCGCAAATCCAGCCGCATAGCGGCGAAAGAGTTTAGCCGTGGGCGTCAGCCCACGGAAACGATTGCGCCAAGCCGCAAAGCCGCGTAGCGGCGAAAGAGCGCGCCGGCGATCAACCCCAAAAAGATCGTTCGTCAAATTCGATGTCATGTCGCCGCAAGAGTTCCAAGAAATCCTCCTGATAACTCCGCCGTTGGTGATACGGTTCTTCGTACTGAAAATGACGTGGTAGAGGAGGTTGGTGAAGGTGCTTGCCATGTGCGAGGAAAACGTGAAAGTGACGATCAGAGAGCAGCGCCCATTTGAGCATTCCTACCGCGCGCGTCCGCGTCCCGCAACCACTTCTTTCGCCGCTACGCGGCTTTTAGCCGTCGTCGCGACTTCTCCGTGGGCTGACGCCCACAGCTAAACTCTTTCGCCGCTACGCGGCTGGGCGTTACCGCCTCTCATCCCTTCATTCTTTCATCCCTCATCCCTCATCGCCACCATGCCTCTCGGCGCCATGCTTACCTCCACGCTGCTGATCGGTGTTAAATCGCTCGCGCAGCAACCGACCGGCGAATGGTCGCCGGCGTTTGATTATTCATCCGCCACGCCCATTGCCTGCCGGCTCTACGATCGCGCCGCGCGATCGAACACCACCACCTACGGGCAAACACTCGAAATCGACGCCATCGCGCTGGTGCCGGGCGGCGTCTCACTCAATCCGCTGGTGCTCGGCACGGCTGATGGCGAGCGGCAACAGGTGCAGATTGACGGCGTGTTGTATGAAGTCCTGGCCGTGCATGATCTTGGACATGTGGGGCGAGTGAAGGAGATGGAGTTGAAGAGATGGGTGTAAAGTAGCAGGCACCGGGTACCCGCGTGCGGGTGGTGTGCCGTTGCCGAAGTGGTGAGGGCGCGGCCTCGTTCTCACGCCGCGGGCTAACAGACGGCTTTACATTCATTCATCTGGGGAGTCTGTTAGCTGAAGAAGACCGCGTCTGAAACGCCGCCAGCGCCAAATCATCAACACACAGACCTGAAGGTCGAAAACCAAAATCGCCCCAATGACGCCGACACAGATTGCGAAAACCTCTTGATCGACGAACGTCATATTGCAGACCACCGCCAGGGCCAGGCCACACGCCGCGGCAATAATAAACGGCACACGATCGCTGCTCAGCCCGCCGCCCGGTTCATCCGCAAGAAGGGAGTCGTCGCGCGGCGATTGATACGGGTTCGTTTCCATGCCGATCATTATACCGCGCTGACGGGCCATCGCCACGAAGGTGTATCAATGCATTAAAACGAAGCAGCGCCTTCACCGGCGCGGCTACGGCACACGGAGTGTGCCTGCTACGATGAGGCCATTGGAGGAGCGCCGCATGGCATGGAATAATTATGGCCGCTTGAATTCTCACGATCGACGAGGCCCGGCCGCGATGGATGATACGATTTGTTACCTGAATACTGATCTCGAAATTGATTCGCTCGACAATCTGACCAACCTCGCGTCGGCTTTGAAGGCTAGCGGGATGTGGTCTCTGTGTGAAGCGATGAAAGGCGACGACGGCCTTTGGCATACGCGTTTCGAGACGAATGCTGACTATAACGAGCCCGAACCAAACATTGCGGCCATGATCGCCGCCATCGAATCGCTCGACGAATCATTGCGGGCGGATTGGTCGCGCTGTTCGCTGCGCGAGTTCAACATCGGCTACGATTGCGGCTCAAAGCCCTGGGCGTTCAACCAAGGGTTGTCGAACGAATTGCTCGGTCGGATCGCGGCGATTGGCGCGTCGTTGCGATGGACGCTTTACCCGCCGGAATGCCCCAAGAGTAGTTGATCTACCACGGCCGTTCGCGCCCAAATCAAATACTCCCCAGCGCCGCCGGGAATGACGCCCTTTCAGGGCTGCCGATCTTCAATCGCCTCCCAACCCAGGGTTCCGCTGCGCTACACCCTGGGCTATCGAATGACGCCCGTTCCGGGCTAAGACGCGGAGCTCCGCTCCGCCGGGCCTCATCCCTCATCTCTCATCTTTCATCCTTCATCCTTCATCCTTCATCCTTCATCCTTCATCCTGAACCCTCATGTCTACTGATTACGGCGGCATCGTCGCCGCCATCACCACGCTACTCAAATCCGACGCCGCGCTGACCGGCGCCAGCGGCCTGCTGGCCAACTATGGCCCGGCCGGCGGCGCGGCGAGCCGGGCGAATTCGATCTTTTACCCGGAACCGCCGAGCGATCGAACCTTTCCTTGCGTCATGCTGCGCGATACGAACATCGCGCCCGGTCTGCCGCGGCAGCACGACATGCCGATGGCGCTGGTCAAGATGACGCTCGCGATCGTCGTCTGGGGACGCAGCCAGGATTTGCGGCCGATTCAAACCGAGATCGACACCTTGCTCGAACCCGCCACGCGCGGCGGAGCGATGGACACGTCGCAATGGCAATTCAACGACATCGACACCAGCGGCGCTTGGCGCGTCGTGCCACCGCCGCGCGAGATGCTCGCCGGCAGCGTGGCGATTGAAGGGCGAACGAAGAACTTTGTCGTGCAGGCGGCCAATAAAACGGTGTAGTTCGTGGCCCGTGGCCCGTTGCCCGTTGCCCGTTGCCCGTGGCAACTGACAACTGGCAACTGACCACTGGCAACTGACAACCACCCCATTTCCATCCTCATTCAAACCACCAGGAGTTAAACCATGCCCAGTCCCGGACAAGGCGGCGACATTACTCTCGTGCGCACCGGCGCGCACAAGATCACGGTCGATCCGACCGGTACGCCCAAGACCGCCGGTTTCACGCACGGCAATCTCAACTTTACCGTCACCGTCAACAAACGCGACGTGCTGGTGGCCGAATATGGTACCACGCCCGCCGATATTGAAATCACCGGCTGCCGCTGCACGGTCAAATGGACCATGATCGAACGCAGCTTGAAGATTTTGGACATCGCGCTGCAAGGACTGTACCCAGCCGGCGCCGGCAGCGGCACCACGCTCAGCCGCGGCGTCGGCCGCAGCGGCATCGAACGGGCCAGCGTGCGCGGCAAAACGATTCTGCTGCATCCGCTCTCGCAAGGCGCGGCCACCGTGCAAGACATTCAGTTGCAGCAGGCGGTGATTTATCCCACCGGCAACGTCGAACTTTCAGACCAGGGCGATCAGCTTTGGGAAGTCGAAGCCGATTGCATCGTTTCGCCCAGCGCCACCGATGGAGAACTGTTGGCGATCATCAATGAGTCGAACGTCGGTCAGTAAAGACAGGGAACCACAGAGGCACAGAGACACTGAATGAGACCACCGCGCAGCTTCAACCGTACCCTATCATTCCTCCTCCTGCCTTTGTGTCCGTCTCTGTGCCTCTGTGTCTCTGTGGTTCATTCTTAAAATGACAATGACTTCCAGCGCGCAGTCGGGGAACAAAAGCGGGCGAAGTTCGTCATATCCGGTTGCGGCGCGCTGCGCTGCGCCGGCAGGCGAATCGGGTTTTGCACCTGCACCATCAATCGGTCGCGCAGGCCAACCGTGCCGTCCATGGCCCATTCATTTAGCAAGTTGACGACAATCCGGTGTTGGTCGCCTATGGGGCTCATTTCACGCAATTCTCCGCGAATCAGCTCCATTCGCCTGTCGTGCTTGAAAACCGCCGCGTCGAGCAGGCGGTCGTATTCGTCCAGCGTCAAACGCACAAGCGTGCTCATCGTCACTCCTACCAACGCCCGAGATGAAGACATTCCCATTATAACCAATCCTCCACCTGCCACGAGGCCCGCCATGACTAAACCACGAGTCGATCTCATTCCCCATCTTCGCGTTCACGACAAAATCGTCCAGATCGGCCCACTCGACTGGTCGGGCTTCAAGGCGCTGGTCGATGCCTTCGCCCTGGCCAATCTGCCGCTGCCCGTGTTGAATGACGGCGCGTTGCGGCGGAAACTCGCCGAGCTCCAGGACGGCGCCAAGACGTCGGGCACGTTGTCGCTGGTCGATCTGGCCGGGCTGGCGTATGAATTCATCGCCGGCAATCTGTCATGTCTCGTTCAATGGATATTAAAACATCCGCCCTTGGTGACGGCGTTGGTACGCGGGGCGAGTAACCTGACGGACGAAGAGATCGCGTCTCTTTCGGCGGGCGAAGTGTTGCGCGTGGCACGGGCGGCCTACGCGGCGCTGGTGCGCGACGGCGTGTTCGCGGAGGCCGCCGGTTTTTTCGGCGAACTGGTCGGCCTGCGTCCGCCGGCCGCGGGCGGAGAGGCTTTCAGACCGCCGACTGCCGCGGACTCTGTGAGCGCATCGAAGTCGCCATCGCCGGCGTCACCGGTTGGAGTTTGAGCGAATTGGCGAAGTTGCCGGCACGTGAGGTGTTTGTTTACGGCGTCGCATGTATTGAGCGGCGCGCGCTGGAATTGGCCGATTCGATGGAACTGGCGCTGGTTTCCGCCGAGGCACTCAGCGGCGGACATTCGCTGCGGAAGTATTTGCGGTGTGAGATTGGGCAAATGCAGGGTGAATCACCGCGGCCGGTTGCTTCAGCGGCCGAGCAAGCGGCGATCGCGGAAGTGGAACGCGAGATCGCGCGTGAGTATCCGTTTTATTTTGATGACGCCCGGTTAAGTGAATTACACGAGCGGTATGGAAGGTTGAGGTTGCAGTAGCGGGCGCGGGGATGGAGCGTTTCCGGTCGCCGGCAAGGGCTGAAGCCAAGGTCGTGAAGCCCGGCTCAAGCAGGCTGAGCCTGGGCCGTTAAAAAGTTGGACTTGCGGCTGATTCGTTCTTATATCGGTTTTGTTCCGCCACGATCGGGGCTTGCCCCCGTCGAGCGATGACTGATTGGCTAGAATTGCGGCTACCAAAGGCGCTCCGTTTTCCGCGTGCATCCGCTGCCGAAGGCAGCGGATGCACGCGGAAAACGGGAAGGACAGCGTGGGGGCGATCGTTCTAGCCAGTCAGTCAGCGCTTCCACCGGGACAAGCCCGGCGGTGGCGAAGCGGAACAAAATTGTCCGACCTGAAAATCGTCGCTCGTTGCAAAAAGGGCAACTTTTTAACAGCCCAGGCTGAGCCCCTGCTACTCCGGCGCCGACACCACCATCTTGCCGCGAATCAAATCGACGTCGGTGTGCCTTCCCTTGCGGGCGTGAATCGCTCGGGTCAGCGGCAGCACCTCGATTTCATACTCGCCGCCGTGGGTGAATTTGTCGAGCGTGACTTCAAAGTCGTAGCTCCACAGTCCGTGCCGGCTGGCTCGACCGGTCGCGCTTTTGTAGGTGGTTCTCTTGCCGTCCGGGTCGACCCGATTCACGTCCAGGGCGATGGCTTCGTTGTCGAAACCCAGAAACTCGGCATACCGTCCGCGAATCACAATGGGCTTGCCTGCCACAGCCGGTTCAGCCGCTTCGACATGCCGTGCCAGATAGACCGAGTAGACATGCCAGCCCCCCACGGCGCCACCCAGCGCGAGAAGCAAGAGCAGTAGCAGCAGCAAGCGCAACCGCGACCGGCGCGGCGGTTCAGCCGGGGCCTCGTTTGAGTTCGCAAGTGTCTGGTCTTCGTCCATTGCACGTTCTCACGGAGCATTGTTGTTTTGAGCGACGGGGTCGGCCTGATGGGTGGCCGTCAACCAGTGTACGCCGACGCCCGCCCGCCGCCACCGCGAATGCCGCGATCGTGCCCAGCAAGATTTGCAGCGAATACGTGGTGTGGTTGGCCATGCCCAGTATTGTAATCGCCGTGAATCGCGGATTGCAATGTAACATGCATCATCGACGACTGTGCAAGATGCCCTCGGCTTGCCCGAGGAAGTTTCACGCTGGCCGTCTACAAAGCGATTTCCCCCCGCCTCCGATTTTTCCCCGCTTGCCCGCCTGCGGCGGGCAAGCGGGGAAAAATCGGAAAAAAACGCCCGAGCAGCGTCCGATTTAGACGGCCAACGTGAATCTCCACCCGGCAAGCGGGCGGCATCTAAGCTTCATCTCGCGATATCACGGCCTGCCCCGATCTTGGCGGAACAAAGCTGCTATCGGAGCAAATCAGCCTCAACTTCCAGCCCCAACTCCCATGCCCACCACCACCATCACCTTCACCGGCGCCGGTTCCATCACTCTGCGCGCCACCGCGCCCAATACCGACGCGCCTACTACGATACCGGGCGTCGTGCATCGCACGCAAGGCGGCAGCCTGGTGAGCTACCAGGTTGGCCCGCAGTATTGGCAGGTCACGCTGCAATGCCGTTCACTCACCGGCGCGCAGAAAGACGCGCTCGCCGCCTTCTTCGCCGCCAACTTCACTTCGTCGTTCACCTACACCGATGAGAACGACAACACCTTCACCGCGCGATTCCTCGACACCACGTTGCCGTTCAAAAAGGCCTATCGCGAGTCGTGGGAAGTTGATATGCGGTTGAACTTGTCGGCGATGTTGAAGTGATCCCCATTCTTAGCCCGGAACGGGCGTCATTCCATAGCCCAGGGTGGAGCGCAGCGGAGCCCCGGGTGGCAATGCGGCATGCGCGGGCAGCCCTGAAAGGGCGTTGTTCCCGTCATTCCCTGAAGTGATTTGGCGGAGGCCGGCGTGTTGGTATAATAGAAGACTTGAACAACGCCCCGGTCTGTGTTGGAACTCTCGATGACAAACGCTACCGTTAAAGAAGAAGCTCGCCGCCTGATCGAGCGATTGCCCGACAACGCCACTTGGGAAGATCTGCATTATGAAATCTATGTCCGCCAGGCGGTCGATGCCGGGTTGCGAGATTCGCTGCAAGGGCGAACCATGCCGCACGACGAGGCGCGCCGCAAGTTTGGGATCGGGCACGAATGACACTCCATTGGACGCAAGCGGCGCTGTCCGACATTGAGGCAATTGAGGCGTACATCTCGCGCCACTCCGCCCGCTACGCGCGAGGTATGATCGAACGCATTTTTGTTTGCGCCAGCCAACTTGAGAGCCACCCCTTGATCGGTGCGATCGTTCCAGAGTATGGCGACGACTCAATACGCGAAGTTCTGCAGGCGCCTTACCGTATTATTTACCGGGTACTTGAAGACCGTATTGACGTATTGGCCGTCGTCCACGCCGCACGCGTAATATGACAGATTGTAAAACAGCCGGCCTCGCCCGAGAAACGCCGAATGTGGCTGTGGCGATCGTGGCGATCACGGGAGGCATCTTCCTTGAATCTTGCAGTTGGACAACGCCTTTCGCAACTCCGCGAGCGTGCGATCCGAAGGTTGAATCCAGCCCAGGTCGAGCAGCTCCAACTGTGAGAGCTGCCTCAATTGCGATAAGCCGGCGGCGGTAACTTGAGAGCCTTCCAACGTCAAAACCTGAAGCCCCGGGAAATGACGCAGGTGAACCAGATCCGCATCAGTCAGTGGCGGGCGATCGGTTATTCCCACGTTCATCGCGAGGGGCCTGGCGTTGACACCAAGATCGACCGTCGAGTAGCAGGAGTTGACAATCGTTACGTGAACGAACACATCCTTGCCCAGCAAGCGCTTGAACCAACGCGACGGCGGGGATTTGCCATCGCCGAATAGATCGTCCAAGTCAGGATATTCGAAAATGATCCGAACCGAGAGCTTTGACAGTTTGTCTTCCGCCCAGCGCTCGCGCCGCTTTTCCTCCAACCTCCAACCCAGCCAACTCAACGGCGCCGAAAGAACGGTGACGAAGAGGAGCAGCCATTTCAAGCGGAACTGTAACCAGCGGCGGTGCTTCAAGTTCACTTCTTTCCAACCGCGGCTTGCCGAGCGGCCCTTTTCACGATGAACGCCTTACTACACAAACCGATTGGAGGTTGGACATCACCCGCGGTGATGCGACCGTAATCCGCAATGACGGCCCTTGTTACCGGAACCAGAAGTATTTCGTACTCGCCCTCTTCTTTAATCGGCGAGACGTCCAACTCGAAGTAATACGCCCACAGTCCGGTCCTCATGGCACTGCCCTGCTGGCTGTGGTGAAATACCCGACTGCCATCGGGTAACGGCCGCATGATATTGACGGTGAAGAACTCCTGCTCCAGACCAAGAAAATCGAAAAACTTTCCCCGCACGACGAGTGGCTGACCGACCAAGCTCGGCTCCGCTTCAACATACGGGCCAAAGAAAACAATGTAGAGGTGCCACCCGCCCAACATAAGGCAGATCGCGACGGTCGCGCCGAGCAGTGTCCGTAAGCGGAATTGGAACCTCCATTTCATGGCCGTATTCTATCCGATCCGGTTGTCGTTTGGCAAAATGGTAGACACGCTCCGTCGTGCGGTTGCTTTGGGCTAAAAGGCGACTGTGGCCCCGATCGAGTATCAACCACATTTGGCCCGCGGCGAGCGGCAATCAACATCGGCGGCGGCGCGGCTACGGCACGCGGAGCGTGCCTGCTACTTTGCCCTGCTTCGCCACCACCGGGCTCGCCCCGGTGGAAGCGCTGACTGACTGGCTAGAACGACCACTCGATAGCTTCCATTTCCGCGTGCCTCCGCCGCCGAAGGCGGCGGAGGCGGCGGAGGCGGCGGAGGCGGCGGAGGCGGCGGAGGCGGCGGAGGCACGCGGAAATAGGGAGCGCGCAGGCGGGCCGGCGTTCTAGCCAGTCAGTCAACGCTCGACGGGGACAAGCCCCGATCGTGGCGGAACACAACCAGGATAACGTCAACCATCCGCTATAGACAACGAACCAATCATGCGCATCTCTCCAAATCCCCCGACATCCTCTCTCGACGCCGCGAACTTCACCTCGGCCATGCAAACCGCCGCGGCGGCCGCGGAGCAATTCACCGCGCGCGTCGCGCAAACACTCGGCCTCTCGCCAACGGCAATACAAAATCAAACAACGACCGCCCCCGCGCCGCTGCCCGCGGCCAACGGCGGCCTCGCGCAACTCTTTGGCAACCTCTTGAACGGTCGCGGCACAAATCAACCTTTCGGTCAGTTGCAACAAACGCTGACGCAACTCGGCAAGAACGTGCAGCAAGCCATCCAGGCCACCGGCAAAACACGCGACGCCGCGAACCTGCAACTGGGTAAACTGCAAAACGGCGCGAACAACCTGTTCGCCGCGCTTGCCAAAGGCAACACCAACATGGCCGGCTTCGCCGCCGCCATCAACAAAGCCAACGGCGTCGTGCAAGGCTTTGCCAACAATCTGGCCAAAGCCGGTCAGCGGGGCATAGGGCGGGCGTTGCCCGCGATGGTGGGCAATGCCCACCCTACGGCCAATTTCGCCAAGCAGATGCAACAGTTCTTCGACATGTTGCCCAAGGCGATCGGGCAAAGCATCGCCGGCGGACAGCAGATTCAACAAATGGTCAATGCCGCCAACGCGGCCGGCCACCCGCAACAGGCCATCGACCTGGCCCGCGGCTATTTGCGGGCCGAGCTGAGCCAGTCGTACATCAACGCCCAGAACTTGGCCAACAGCGTCGATCCGGTCATGCACAGCTTCGGCGCGTCGGGCCAGCTCGCGCCGCAAGGCAACGTGCAACATTTGTTGTCGCAGCCTGGCCCGTTGCAAAACACGATTCGCATGTTGCTGGGTATGCTCGACAATCTCGACAAGATGCAAACAAACTTATCCAAGGCCCGGCCGCTGGCCGCCGGCGGCGTCGTCACCGATCCGACGATGGCGCTCATCGGCGAAGCCGGCCCCGAGGCGATCATTCCGCTCGATCGGTTGCAGGCGATGTTCGGCAATCCGGCCAATCTGTTTCCGGCGAACAATCGTTTTCGCGTCAATCCGGGCGACGGCGCGTTGAACCCCTTCGGTCTGACCGCCGACCGCCTGGCGAATTTCGATGCCGCGTTTAATCGTGCCAGTCAAGTATTGAATCGGCAGTTCGACTTGGGCGGCAGTGGTTTGGGAAGCAGTGGAGCGGCGGGCATTCTCGATCGTTGGAACGCCATGCAAGATGCGGCCGCGAGCGCCATCGATACCGTCCGTCAGCGGCGTCGCATCGACCTGGCGCCCGCGGTGAACGTGTTGCCGAACGGCAACCACTTGTCCATGTTGCAGGCGGCGGCCGGCGCGTTGCATTTCAACTTTGGCGACATCAACGTGACGGGCGGCATGACGCAGCAAGAGATCGGCTCGTTATTCGATCGCATTGAGAACGAAGCGCGCTCGCGCGGGTACGATCTGACCGGCCGCTCGGCCTTGCGTCGTCCGCCGCAAGCGGCGCGTGGACCGCTGACGCCGGCGGGATATGCGCGGTGAGCAGGCCGCGGAAAGGAACCACAGAGACACAGAGGCACAGAGACGGGGAAAGAGGAGGCGGGCGGATGTGCCAATTCACCAAAACGTAGCCCGGTACGGGCGTTATTCGATAGCCCAGGGTGCAGCGCAGCGGAACCCTGGGTTCGCAGGCCGCGATTGCCAGTCAGCCCTGAAAGGGCGTCACTCCCTGGATATCGATCGGTGCCGCCGCGCAACGCGCTGTATTTTCAGATGCCGTGGGGCGGTCGCGGTGTCGGATGGACTTCCTAGTCCGTCACCCTTCCCAACCACGCCATTTTCGCGTCAAAAGCCAAAAAACGGTGTCCTGAGGCGCAAATCCGGCTTATTTGACATCAATTTTGATACGAATTACAGTTGATTCACTATCATTGACGATGTAAAATTTGAAGAGCACCCCTAAAAACAAGAATACGGCTGGCAAGACCATGACTGCGACGCTTTGCTTAACGCGACTCGACGAACGTCGGCGGCGGCTCGGAATGAGCATGCCGGCGCTGGCGAAGCGCAGTGGCGTTTCTTTACCGACCGTGCAGCGCATTCTTTCCGGGCGTCATTCGTCAGCCAGCTTTGAGGCGGTGATTGCGATCTCAAATGCCCTAGGCATTGAGATCGAGGCTAAGGAAACGTCCAGCGCGCGGGAATTTATTCGCGACGGCGCTTTTAAGAAAGCCCGCAAACTCGCAAAAATGGTGCAGGCCACCTCTGGTCTTGAAGGTCAGGTGGTCGAGACCGATGCGATGAACGAGCTAACGGATCAGGCGATGCATCTGCTGATGGCTGGATCGCGCAGGAAACTATGGGCGGATTAGGCTGGGTCTGGCCCGCGCAAAATCAACTTCAGCGCTCACCAGCGGCTAACGCTGGTTTTGTTCCTTAGGGCGCCTAATAAAACTCAGGTAGAAATGAAAATCGGCGCTTGGCCTCTTAGATGCTATCCGAAAACTCGCCGTGGGGCGGGCCGCCGGCCCGTCTGGAAGCGAAAGACGGCTCGGCGAGCCGCCCCACGTTACACTGCCACGGCAAAATCGGAGTTTTCGGATAGCCTCTTAGTTTTTCAACTTCCCTCGCAGCGCCTTCGAGTCGAGATCGACGAGATC
>DASVGM010000724.1:0-2706 GCA_036379555.1 Pirellulales bacterium
GGTGAAGGTTGACGGCGCCGCCAATTCCGCCAACGCGGCGACCATGAACAGTCCGGTCGCCATGCCGTTGAGCAGCGCGTCCCAGGCGATGATCCCGTGCCACTCCGGAGGCTTCGTCACGGTCGCGCTTGCATAGCCGCTGGGCACGGTGCTTTCGCGTAGCGGAGGAGGGGCGAAAAAAGGGGGGGGTGGCATCGAAGTCCTTTAGATCGAACCAAGGCGAAACCTGCGACACGCTCGGCAGGTTCTTAGCGGAAAACAAACAGCACCGCCAACAGCACCGCAATGGCCGCCAGGCCGCCCGCCACGGAACGAACGTAATCGCCCGGCATGTTCAGCCACGGATTGAACGGCGTCTCCGGCAGGCCGTAGACGGCCGGACGATCGACAAGCAGATAAAACGAGTTCAGTTCGGAATACTCCGCGGTGGCGGCGTCGCCATAAAGATATGCCTGCGCATCGCCGCGCCGCCGCAGCTCTTCCACGCGCCGCCGGGCCAGCTCGCGCAGCTCATCGATCGGGCCAAAGTGAATCGACTGCGTCGGACACGCTTTGGCGCACGCCGGCGTCAGCCCGTCGCGCTGGCGATCGTAGCAAAGCGTGCATTTATGCGCGTGGCCGCCCATGTTGTCGCGCGTGATGACGCCAAACGGGCAGGCCGCCACGCAGCACGAGCAACCATTGCAGATGTCGGCCTGAATGTAGACGTTTTCAAACTCGTTATGAAGAATGGCGCCGGTCGGACACGCCTGCTGGCACGGGGCCGCCAGGCAGTGCTTGCAGACGTCGCTCATCATCAGCCAGCGGTTTTGAGTTGGCCCGTCGAACGCCGCATCCGGGAGGCCGGGCGACGCGGCGGAAAACTGCTCGACGAACTTCACGTGCCGCCAGGAGGTGGCCGAGAGTTCGCCGGTGTTGTCGTAGCTATTGCCGGACCAATGAAAACCGTCGGCGGGAAGTTGGTTCCACTGCTTGCAGGCTACTTCACAGGCTTTGCAGCCGATGCAGACGGTCGTATCGGTGAAAAAACCCGTGGCCACTTGCGGCTCCGGCGCTGGGCCGCGACGGAAGGGATCGGCCACGCGGCCCACCAGCGTCTGCAATCGCCCTCGTGGCGGATCGTCGATCTGCGGCAACGCGGCGAGCTCTCGTTCTCTCATGCCGTGATTCTCCAATCGCCGAGATCCATCCGCGGAACCAGGTTGAAGCGGTCGAGTTGCGCGGCAGCGTCGATGTCGCGATCCAGGCCGATTCGCCGGAGGTTGCGCCCTCCTTGCGTTTCGCGAAGCGTCGCCGCCAGGCCGCGCGCCGCGTCGCCGCCGGCCAGGCCGTGCCTGAAGGCTTGCCACGCGCCACGCGCGATCAGCAGTTGATCGTTGACCTCGCAGGCCATACCGGCCGCGTCCGAATCGCCCAGCAAACAATCGGCAAGCAAGCCGGCGAACAACGCGTCTTCGCGCGTGACCTCGCCGCGCGTGCCGGCGCAGAGAATCCGCAGCCTTGACTCGCCTCGCACCGCGTCCACCACCGCCGTGGCGTTCACGAACGCCCCCAGCAGCAATCGCCGCGCCTGCCGGCAGTGGCGCATGGCTTTGGTGCCGTTGGTCGTGGTGAAGACAAGCGTTTTACCGCCGACCGCTGCGCGGTTGTATTCAGCGGGCGAATTGCCGAAATCGAAGCCGTCGATTTTCAAACCGTCCCGTTCGCCGCCCAGCACCGCCTCTCCCTCTGGCAAGCCGGCGGCGGTACGCAGAGCGTCTTCCACTTCCAGGCAGGCGATCACCTCGCGCGCCCCGGCTGCCAAGGCATGCGCGATCACCGTCGTGGCGCGGAGCACGTCGATCACCACGACCGCAGCGCCGACAAGGTCGTCGGCTGGCGCCAAGGCCGGTAGAAAGTAGGCTTGGATCGATCGCACTCGCAGTATAACCTTGCACGATGGTGGAAAAAGGAGGATGGGCTTCCTAGCCCGTACAGTTGTTTGGTGACGGGCTAGGAAGCCCATCCTCCACGATGACGCGCCCCGAAATCATGCAAGGTTATTCAGCTCGCGAAGATTTTGTCCATCAACGTGGCGATCTTTTGCAGCCGTTCGCGTCCGCCACCGGGAATCTCGGCCGTGGCCCAACCGTGATACCCAATCTCGCGGAAGGCCGTCATCACCGCGGGCCAGTCGTTGTCGCCCTCCAGCAACTCCACGCCAAAACCCTTGCCCAGTCCCTCCTGACGCATCTTCTTCAGGCTGAACTCTTTGATGTCGACCTTGAGAATGCGCTTGCCCAGGATGCGAATCCAATCTTCGGGATAGCCGTAACGCAGCACGTTGCCGACGTCGAAATAAGCGCCCACAAAAGGCGATTCAAACTCGTCGATGTAGCGCGCTTCTTCCAATGGGCTGAGCAAAAACTCGTTCCAGACGTTCTCGACGGCGATCTTGATGTTCAACTCCGCGGCCAGCGGAAGCACCTTGCGAACTTCTTCTTGCGATCGCTTGTAAACATCGGCGTAGGAGACACGGCCGCGTTCGACTTTGCCGAGCACCAACAGCACCGTGGTGCCGCCATAAGCCTTTGAGTCGCGCAGGGCCTGTTCGAGCGCCTTGACGCCTCGCGCCCGAACCTCGGCGTTTGGGTCGGAAAGCGTCTCGTTCCAATGCACCGAATCGACAACCCCGTGAATAGGCAGTCCGGTTTCGTTGCGCGCCTT
>DASVGM010000725.1:0-12832 GCA_036379555.1 Pirellulales bacterium
GTGGAGAATCACGTTTGCCGTCTACACCGGCAGCCTTCCCCAAACCCCGATTTTCCGCCGCTTGGCCGCCTTCGGCGGCCAAGCGGCGGAAAATCGGAGAAGGGCTTGGTGGCAAACGCCGGGTGTAGACGGCCAACATGAAAACTCCCTGACGCAATCCGACGCATCTTAATCAAGGCTGCCAATTTGGCAGACCTCCAGCGCGCTGGAGGTCTCGGCCAAGGGCGCGTAAACCAGCAATTCGACGTGCGAGGTCAAGACGCTTTCGGTTCGCGACAGGTTGCGAAAACGAGCGCGTCACTCCGTCTTTAACGTCACGTTCTTCGGTGTGCCGATGGCCAACGCCAGGCCGCCGGGGCCTTGATGGTTCTCCACTTTGATCACCACCGTGTTGCGCCCGGCGATGAACGGTACAACGAACTGATCGTCGGCGTTTTGAACCGCGCGGTCGCCGCGGTACTCGTGCTTGAGCGCCCCGTTGACCCAGACTTTGCAACTGTCGTCGCTGCCTAGCAAAAAGGTCGCGTCTTGCGCGGCGTCGCTGTCGGCAAAGATGAGAAAATAGTTCGTCACCGCTTCGGCCGGTACACCCAGCCGCTGGGCCAGCTTCACTTGGTCGATGCCCGGAAAGCCGTAGGCGGTGTCCGTCTCTACAACCTCCCAATGACACGGCTTGCCGCCGGTGCCCGGATACGCCGCGGCGAGTTCGGGCCTGGCCAGTGTTTTTTCCGGGCCATAATCGCGGTCGATGCCGCGTTTGTCGGGGCTGGCAAAGGGGCCGAGCAGGCGAAACCGCGTCACCGGTTGAATGCCGCCGGTCAACGAAGTGAGATAGGCCAGCAAGTCGGCCGCGTCCTGAGCGGTCACGTCGCGCAGCACCAATTCAGGCATGAGCGATTTTTTCTGTGCTTCAAGCACTTCAACGTCGTCGGCCGCGATTTTAATCAGTTTGCCGGCGGCGTCTTTCAGCACCACCTGCTTGTCGTCGCGCTCGACCAAGAACCCGGCGTACACCTGCCCTTGAACGGTCTCCAAAAGATACGCCGTGTATTCCGGCGCGATCGCTTTCGAGGGATCGAGAATCGTTTCCAAGAGTGTGGCCCGTTCATATTTTTTGCCGATCTGGCTCAGGTCGGGGCCAACGGCGGCGCCGGTGTTGTGTACGCGGTGACAGTTCTTGCATTGCGCGGCCGAGCTATGGAAAAAAATCTCGCGGCCGCGAGCGGCGTCGCCGGTGAGAGCCAGAATCTCCGCGGGCTTGATCGCGGCGCCCAGTCGCTTGGGCCGATCGGCCTCCGGAATGAAGCGTTCATAAAGCACGCGCACGTTGGAATCTGGATGCTGGGCGGCCTTGGCCACCACCGCCGCTTGCAACGGCGCGGCCAGCGATTTGGCGTCAATCCAACGCAGCACAACCAGCGCGCCCGCCACGGAGGACACAATCTGATCAACCGCTTTCGCTTTGACGTCATCAGCCACCTTGGCATCGTTCAACACGCGCTTGACGGCGCTCCAGTCTTGCAACTCGATGAGGGCCGCGAGCGCCGCCTGACGCACCGCGGCGTGGCCGTCGCCCAGCAGCCTTTCCAGCGCCGGCCCGGTGGCTTGGGCATGCAGTCGCGCTGCCGTCTCAATCGCCGCTTGGCGAACTTCGGCATGGGCGTCGGCATCGGCCGCCAGCGCCAGCACGTCGCCGTTGACTTGCGTAAGCTGGTTTTCGGCGATCAGGCGCAGCGTTGCCAGCCGCCGCTCCTTGTCGGCCAAAAGTTGACGCACCGCCTGAATCACCTCGGGCTTCGCTTTGAGGTCTTTCCAAACGCCGGAAAGGTTTGCGGCCAGCAAGCTCAGGGCGAGATTTCGCAGCTCCGGGCCAGCTTTCTCATCGACCACCAACTTCAACACGGCGCCGCCCGCTTCCGGCGAGGGGCTGCCGCCAAGTTGTTTCAGCAATACGGTGCGGGCCTGTTCGTCGAGATTGGAGGCCGCCAGGCTGCGACCGGCAAAGTCGGCCGCCTTCTTTGGATCGAGCGTTTGCAGCAACGGCAATTGCTTGATGGAGATTTTTCCGGCGGCTTCCAGGGCGGCGTAAAGCTCCGCCTTGTGCTCGCCGGCGGCGATGTGAATCGCTTCGAGCTGATAGCGATCACCGCCGTCGTATTGCGCGGCCAGTGCGACGAGGGCTTGTTCGGCTTTCGGCCCCGAGAGCTTGGGCAAGGCCAACAGCACCTCGCGCCGCACTTCGGGCGATGCATCGCCGGCCATTGCTAGAATGGCATCGGCGTGTTCGTTTCCATGCCGGCGAAGAATGCGCACCGCCAAGGCGCGCATCGCGGAGTCGCTCGCTTTGAGTTGCTCGACGACCGCTTGCCGCGCCCGCCCGCCCAGGCGGTCAAGCACCCACAAAGCGCGGGCGCGGACGTTCGGCTCCGCGTCAGCCAGAAGCAGCTTGAGCGCGGCCAGGCTTTCGTCGCCGCCTTGGAGCAGCCGCTCACGCGCCAAGTATTGCGTTGCCAGGTTGGGGTTTTTGAGGCCCTCGATGGCGTCGGCCACGTTCTGGTAAGGCCCCGGCTTGCCCAATCGCGAAAGTTTTTTACCGCGCGGCCGCAGCAGAAAAACGCGGCCTCGATCGGGATCGTTGTAGGCGTGCCCGCCCACGCCGCCATCGTACCAGTCCGATACGTAAAGGCTGCCGTCGGGCGCGGCGCAAATATCGTCAGGGCGAAAATAGGCGTCGCCCTTGCTCGTCACAAACGCGCGGTTCTCGCCTCGCATGCCGTAGCCCGATTTTTCGTGGTGATAGATGCGCACCTCACGCGGGCCGGCGTCGCAATGCAGCGGGGCGTTCTTAAAAGCGGCGCCGAAGGCATCGCCTTCGTAATAGCAGATACCGCAGGGCGAGCCGAAGCCGGTGACGAGCGTGGCCGGCACAAAACCGGGAATGTGCCCGCGAAAATGCCAATGCTCGCCGAAGGGCGTTCCGGCCGGAACCTTGGGCGGCGGCCCGCCAAACCAGCCGTAGTTGCCGCCCTCCATGATCCAACAGACACGGACGCTGAAATTGCCGTCGTTGTCGTTGTCGCTGCAAAACGGCTCGCCGAAAGAACTGACGCAAATCTCATAAGGGTTGCGGAAATTAACGGCCACGGTTTCCAACTGGCTGCCGTCCAGTTCACCGCGCAGCATGGCGCCCCACCGATATTCGATCTTGGAGCCATCCGTGCCGGTGACTTTGAAGCCGGTATCGCCGTGGCTCATCCACCATTTATGATCGGGGCCGAGCACGAGGCTGTGCGCGCCATGATCGTGGTTTTTGCCGCCGAAACCGGTGAGCAGCTTTTTGGGCGGGCCATCGGCCACGAGGTCGCCGTTCTTGTCTTCATACATCCAGAGATCGGGGCTGGTGGCGACAAACACCTTGTCGCCCGCCACGCAGATGCTCATGGGCGCGAAGACGCCCTCGGCGAAGACCGTGACGCGATCGGCCTGGCCATCGCCGTCGGTATCTTCCAGCACCTTGATTTTGTCGGCCGGCGGTTCTTTTGCCCGGCCGCGATACCATTGGATTTCGGCCACCCAAACGCGGCCCTGCGTATCGACATCGATGGCGGCGGGGTTGGTAATCATCGGCTCGGAGGCGAACAGCGCGACTTCCATCTCGTCGGGCGTTTCCAGCGATTGCAACTCTTCCCGCGGCGGCCGCTGCGCGGCGAGCGGCCGCGCCAGAGCGACGAATGAAAGCAAGGCCAGAAGAAACCGGATGCAATGAAGACGCTTCATCGTGGATTGAGGCTGAATAGGTTGGGGCGTGACTGTATAGGGGGATTTTCAATTGTAACTTCCCGCCGGGGCCTGCCGCAACGAAGACCGGGTTAGAACTCAATGCAAGCGTGGGCGCCGGTGTAAGCTTTCGTCGTGACTTCGACCCCTGGCAGATCTTCGCGCAATTGGCGGAGGAACTCATCGAAGTCGCTCGCGCCGCGGTATTGCTTGCCCCAGGGCGCCCGTTCACGGGCGATCTCCAACCGCGCCAATGCCGGCAGTCGCCGGACGTTCTCGATGGCCTCGACCGTGAACTGTGAGGGGTCGAGCACGACGGTTTCCAACGCAGGAAGCGGCGCCAGCCGCGCGACGCCCAAGGGCGTCACGTCCGTATAGGAAAGGTCCAGATGCCTTAACCGCGAAAGTTTGTTCAACGTCGCCACACCGGCATCGGTAATTGGCGAGCGCGCTAAATCAAGTTGTCGTAGTCGAGCAAGCTCCGTCAGAATTGGCAGCGCCGCGTCGGTCAGTCGCGTCGCTTCCATTTGAACGCTTTCGATGGCGGCGATGCCACGTAAGGCGATGAGCTCACGGTCACCAAAGGTTCGTCCACCGAGCCAAACACGGATTGGAGGCACGTCGTCCGGAGCACGGTCGCGCGCGGTTGGCAACTGCAACTCAAAGTCAAGGTTGCCATGTATATGGCCGGTGTAACGGGAAAACGAGAGAGACGGCCGCGCGGTCGCGAATTTGTGCCGTTCATTGAACGTGGTCCATGAGTTGCATTCGCAAATGCTGACGAGGGTAAGTCTTGGCAATTGGTTTAAGTCGATTGCCGCGAGACTTGCCACGCGCGTGCCACCGAGATCGAGCTCGCGCAAAGCGGGGAGCCGATTGAGCGGCCCAAGCCCCTTTCCGGTGATTCGCGTATTGGAAAGAATAAGCTCCTCAAGCCGCGGCAACGAGGGAAGACCGGAGAGCGACAAATCGTTGATCTCCGTTCCGCACAGATTCAGTCGCCGCAGCGACCGTAGTTTGCCAAGGTGCGCCAAGGCCCCGGTGACGGGGGTGTTGGCAATATTCAGCGAACACAACGCGCGGAGGTTTTCCAGGCCCGCCAGCCCGTCGTTCTCAAGGCCGCAGCCGTGCAAGTCGAGCTGCCACAACCTTGAAAGCTGAGACAGTCGGGCGAAGCCGGCACCCGTGACGTATATGCCGCTCAGCCGCAACCGCTCAAGTCGCGGCAATTCCGCCAGCGAAGCAAGCCCATCATCCGTGACTTTCGCATCGAGCAACTCCAGGCAACGGAGGCGTTTCAAATTGGACAAACGCGCCAGATCGCCATCACTCGCGCCGGCTAACGACAAAACGTCAAGCGTGCCGAGGGAAGCGACTGCCTCGATGCCGGCGTCGCTCAAACATTCGCGCGAGACGTCAAGCCACCGCAGCTTGCGCAATTGCCTGAGATGCGCGGCGCCGGATCGACTCAGCGGGCCGCAGTTGACGTCGAACTTCAGCTTGCGCACCTCCGGCAACGATTCGAGGCAGGCCATCGCGTCATCGTTCACGCGTTCCAACGTGAGCTGCCGCAACGACAGAAGAGACCGAAGCGCTTTCGGATCGAAAGGCGGTTGCTCTTTTTGGCCGCCGGTCGACGGGCGGCGGACGCGAACCGTCACGCCGTCCGGCCCCGCGTTAATCAGCGCCGCGACAAGTGCCGCCTCCGATTGGCGATCTGGAAAATCCACGCTCATTTCGTCCGGCCGCAACAGCCCCAGCCACACGAGCGGCGTGACGGCAAACTCGGCCTCCGGCCAAAGTTCCCTCAGCCAATGTGGCAGCGAAAGTTCCCAGGTGGCAATATCACCCAGATCCGCTCCGTGAGCGGCGGCCCGCACGTCGGCCAGCGCCTGACGGCGTTCGGAAACGACCTTCAACGGAAAGCATAGGATCAAGATGACCCCCAACAGATCTCCGATCGTGAACTGCCAGACCCGATGCCGTCGGCGGCGGCGCCATTCAATGGCCGCCGCGAATGACGCCAACAACGCCAGGCACACGATGACATTCGCCGCCGCGGCGAACCAATCAAGATAGCAGACATTCTCACTCAGCGCCCAAAGGTTCTCCGTCGAGCCATCCGCCGGTTGCCGAACCAACCAGGTGCTGGGCCAACCGTGCTCGACGATGTGCGCGTTCCACCAGCCCAGGCCCGACGAACTGGCGAGACTGCCGGCGATGTTTGCCAAGAGAAGCGTCGTCGCCGGTAATGACAGCGCCATCCAGGTCGACCAATGCAACCGGCGCCACGACCGGTACGGTGGTCGGCGCGAGCTCGTTTTGCCGTTGTCCATTTCTCGATTGTTCTACAATAGCATGTGCGACGCCTGACGTCGGCCGGTCAACGGCCGCCGCGTTTTTTGGATTCGCGAATGTATTCTAATCTCGCAATATGCTTACGAAGCGCCTGCGTGAGCACAAAACAAAATGGCTCTAGTTGTCCTCCTTGCCGGCCGGCGTGCTCTAGGGCTGCCAGTCGCTTGCGAGCCGAAGGCAAATCAAGTAAGGCCGGGCTTCTTCCGTGCCAATTGAGTGTCGCGTCGATCGCCTCCCTTCGCAGCGCTTCCAGCCGACGGGCATTCAATCCGAGTCTTTCGGCCGTCACCCTGGCGGCGGCGTCGTCGGCATTGACCGAGATCACGCCGCGGATGCTGAACTGAAACCTTCCCTCGCACCCCGCGGAGCGCGGCGAAACGAAAAGGTGCTGCTCTTCCGGCGAAGGCCAATTCGCTTTTTTCAGGGCCCCGAATGGAACATATCTGTCTTCGCGGCCGGGAAAGCACGCGACCATGTTGTTGTAGGCGACGTCGACTTCACCTGGCGCGCAATGCGATTGGGGAATCAAGTGCTCGATGTGGGAGTGCGCGTTATTGATGCCGATACCGGTGTACGCGCATATTCCTCCCTGCTCGGCAATGAGCGCGGCCTTGAGCCGCAGCCGCAGATCCGTCGGAATAAGATCGTAGCCATAGTTAATATCGCCCCGCGACGCGGCACGCCATTGAGCGTAGTCCGCTGGCTCTGTTCGCGGCTCAATGGTTCTCATTCGTGAGAACCTCGAGGTTGTTGATCGTCGCCTCAAGGCGCGCACTGTCTCGCGTCGTACCGCGCTGCAGCCGCTTCAATTCGTCGAGCATCCGGCGCGCCGCATCCAAATCGCCGATCTCCAGGACCTCTTCCACGGCCTCGATCGCCGCCGCTCCACTGCGGTTCCTCGATTCCACCCCCATTAGATCTTCCAGGATCGCATTGGAATCCAGGCCAAACGATTGATCGGGCGGATGCCCAGCCGCAAGTTCGTCGAGCTGTCGAATCTCGTCGGGCAAAACTTCTCCGATAACCTGCGGCGAGTGTGAAGTGCAAACGAATTGCATCTTAGGGAAGGTTGATTTCAAGTCGGAAGCGACTCGCCGCTGCCAACTTGGATGCAGGTGTACGTCGAGTTCATCGATTAGTACCATACCTGAAGTCTGTGCCAGCACATCGGGCAAGGCTCCTTGGGGCGTCATTGGGCCGTCGTCAACCACCAGAAAATTATTCTGAGTCACGGCCTTGATCGCGATGTCGGCTACCAGCGCCAACATCATTCTCTGCCCTGCGCTTAAATTGCCAAACGGCTGCGCCTCACCGCCGATCGACAGCACGATCTCGCCGCGATCCCCGTCGAACCACATGGCATCCGCGCCCGGCACGCACCGCAGCACCGCCATGCGAACCACCTCGTATCCGGCGCGGAATCTCCCCGACCGGTTCACTGCCGCGAGCGCTTCGCGGCGGAACCACTCAGCGAGGTCCGCCACCCTGATTCGTTCATTCAGGCAGTCGTAGAACGCGGCCCAACGCCGGGCGGGGCCATTCACGGCGCCGCGCGACTTCGACCGCTCGTTATGGGCCAACCAGGCGCGGCCGGCCCCATAATAGGCGATGACGGGCAGCAAAACCCTTTCGTCGGCATTCGCGCGCCGCAGCGCCTGGGCGACCACATCCAGGGCATCTTTAGCCGCGGAGTTGGTTGCCTTTTTCTTTCCCGGTTTGATGTGCTGCTCCCACACCAGGCCTTCTTGATTATCTATTTGCCCGATCGCCTTAACCGAGACGCCCCCTTCGGCCTCTCGAAACTGAATTCGATCGCCCGCCTGCGTAGGCACGAGTCGAATGTCGGACGCCAAGATTCCCCGCCGACTGTTGATCAACGTCGAGTCGGGCGGCTTCACCAGCCACACGCCGAGAGCCACCGCAAGGGCATCAAGTACGCTTGTCTTGCCCGCCCCGTTCCCGCCGATCAACAAAGTGAGCCGCGGGTGCAGGCGCAGCTCAAATGTGTCGAACTTCTTGAAGTTTTGTAGTTCCACCGTGTCGATTCGCATCATCACAACCCGTTTTTCAGTTTTCGTCGGGCTCCAGCATTCCTGTCGCGGCCGATTGAATGTCTTTGAGCGTTCTACCGTCTTTGGCCTTCCACTCGATACGGCCGTTGGCGGCGCGGCCGAGGATGATTCCCGCTGCCGTCGAGGGAGAATTGAATACTTGGTCCTGCGTGAAGGCGAGATGCTGGCCGTTCTCTTGAATTACACCCTGGCCGAGCAACGGGAAGATACTCATCATGTCGAGCAGAAAGCTCTCCACATCCGCCGTCTCAGCCTCCGAAAGTGTAGGCGGCCAAGATGGATGAGCATTATCAATCTTGGATTGTTTAGCGAATCTCGCCAATTCGAGCAACTTCGACTCAAGGTACTTCACATGAGCTTTATTCAGGCTGTTGTCTTTCGAGACGAAAAAGACAGCGGAGTCCCAGAAGTCTTTTTTACTGTAATGTTGATTGAGTCGGTCCTTAACTGGGTCGCCTTCACCTACATAGATCGTGGGCAAGATACTGTCCTGCTCCGATCCAAAGAGCACGTAGACGCCGGTCTTATCAAATTCGAGGCGGCCAACGACCTCTTTGTAGTTCGTCCGATTAAACACCACGCCGACACCGGTCCAATTCGACTTCTCGACCAGGCGAAGTCCATCGGGATCGCCATCTGGCACGAAAATGCGGATCGAAAACGGTCGCTGGTGAAAATCCGGCATGTCAATCTCTGCTTCGGCCGTAACGGGATTCAACATATCAGGCTCGCGGCAGAATCGCCAGCGCGCGCCTGACCATCCGGGCACGATAGTCGCGCCGCGGGCTCGAACTACGTGCGACCCCACGGTAATGGGAGGAAAGACGTGCCATTGGCTGTTGGTCGCGGGGCGGCGGCGCCTGTCCGATCTGAATCTTACTCGGCGAGCGGCTCATCATTTGCCAGATTCTGCGGAAAGAAACACAAACGCGCCGGGGGCTGGCTCGCCCTCCTTGCGTTCCATTCTATACTCCGCACAGCCAATCAGCGATGCCCCGTTTTTTGCGGCCCGCTCGGCGTAGCTCCGGCGGCCTTGCTGCGCCTGTCAAAAGAACAGAGAATAGCGATCTAAACAAACGCGAGCGGAAACGAAACATGATCCAGGACGACTTACGACACGATGGCCGCGCGCCCGACGAACTGCGCCATTTGAAGATCACACGTGGCTATACCGGCGCCTCGCCGGGCAGCGTGTTGATTCAAGCGGGCCGCACGACCGTGCTTTGCACCGCCAGTGTGGCCGCGGAAGTGCCGCCCTGGATGAAAGGCGAGGGCCGCGGTTGGATCACGGCGGAGTATAGCATGTTGCCCGGCAGCACCACCCCGCGCAAGCCGCGCGAGCGCGGCGGCAAGGTCGACGGCCGCACCACGGAAATTCAACGGCTCATCGGCCGCAGTCTGCGCGCCATCGTCGACCTGGAGGCGCTCGGCGAACGCTCGATCACCGTCGATTGCGACGTACTGGAGGCCGATGGCGGCACGCGCACGTTGAGCATCACCGGGGCCTTGGTCGCGCTGGTCGACGCCTTGGCGACCGTCAAGGAACTGCCCGACGCGAAACGATCGCCGCTGCGCGACAGCGTGGCGGCGGTGAGTGTCGGCATTGTCAATGGCCGGGCGGTGCTCGATCTCGACTATCAAGAAGACTTCGCCGCCGCGGTGGACATGAACGTGGTGATGACCGGCGGCGGCCGTTTTGTGGAAGTGCAGGGCACCGGCGAAGAAGCGACCTTCAGCGAGCAAGAACTGGCGGCGCTGTTGAAACTTGCCCGTGGCGGCATCGAGCGGCTCGTTGAAGCCCAGCGCGCGGCTTTGGGCGAGTGCTGGCCGTTTTGAAAACTGAACTGTGGGGCGGGCCGCCGGCCCGTCTAAAGCCAAAGACGGCTCGGCGAGCCGCCCCACGGACGAGAAAATTGCCTGTTTGCCTGCCGGAGAAAATGCGGTTAGATTGATCGGGCGACAACCGTACTTCTGAGAGCATCATGGTTTCCAACACTCCTCACCGTTTCGCGGCGATCCGCGAGAAGGTTCTTGCCGGCGGGCGACTTACGTTCGACGACGGCCTCTTTCTCTATCAGCCGGACGTGCGGCTGAACGACCTGGGCGAATTGGCCAACGTGGTTCGCGAGCGAAGCAACGGCAACGCCGCTTATTACAACATCAACACCCATCTGAATCCAACCAACGTCTGCGTTTATCGCTGCACCTTTTGCGCGTTTCGCTCCGACCTGCGCGACCCCAAGGGGTATTTGATGAGCGACGAGCAGATCATCGAGCGCGGCCGCGAAGCGATCGAGTCGGGCTGCACCGAAATGCACATCGTCGGCGGCTTGCATCACCAGATGAAGTTTGAATGGTATCTCAACCTCATCCGCCTGCTGCACGACGCCTACCCGCGATTGCACTTAAAGGCCTGGACCGCCGTGGAAATCAACTGGTTTCAGCACCTGACGCAACTTCCTGTGCGGGAAATCCTCGCAGAATTGATCGAGGCGGGACTGGGCAGCATGCCCGGCGGCGGCGCCGAAATCTTTCACCCGGAAGTTCGCGACCGTATCTGCGAGCACAAGGCCGACGCGCAAAACTGGCTCGACATTCATCGCACCGCGCATGAGCTTGGCCTGCGCACCAACTGCACGATGCTCTACGGACACATCGAAGAGCCGCTGCATCGAATCGACCATCTCATTCGCCTGCGGGAGTTGCAAGACGAGACGGGCGGCTTTCAGACGTTCATTCCGCTGGCGTTCCATCCCGACAACACCGGGCTGGGGCATATTCGCAAACCCTCCGCGCTGATGGACTTGCGCACGATGGCGATCAGCCGCTTGATGCTTGACAACGTACCGCACGTCAAAGCGTATTGGATTATGCTGGGCATCGGCACGGCCCAGACGGCACTGTCCTACGGCGCCGATGATTTGGATGGCACGGTGCGGCACGAGTTGATTTACCATGACGCCGGCGCCGAAACGCCGCAGGTTCTTTCCGTCGAGGAAATCCGGCGGCTGATTATCGAAGCCGGCCGCGAGCCGATCGAGCGCGACACGCTTTATCGCCGCGTCGTGCGCAGCGGCGACGACTGGGAGGCGGCCGATGCCGTGGTCACGGCCGGAGTCGGCGGTGACGGTTTTTCCAGCGAACTCCCCTGAACCCCGAACCCTTCCCTGTGTCCATCATGTGGTCACGGCCGGAGTCGGCGGTGACGGCTTTTCAAGCAAACTCGAAGACGGTGCGGAATGATCGCCATTATTGACTATGGCATGGGCAACCTGAGAAGCGTGCAAAAAGGCTTTGAAAAAACCGGTCACGCGGCGCTCGTCACCAGCGACGCCGCTGAGATCAAAGCCGCCAGCAAGGTTGTGCTGCCGGGCGTCGGCGCCTTTGGCGACGCCATGCAAGAACTGCGCCGCCGACAGCTCATTGAACCCATTCGCGAGGCCATTTCCGCCGGCAAGCCGTTTTTGGGCATTTGTCTGGGCTTGCAATTGCTCTTTGAAACCGGGCTTGAAGGCGGCCGGCATGAAGGCTTGGGCGTGCTGTCGGGCGAAGTGGTGCGGTTCGATTTGCCCGCGGAATACAAGGTTCCGCACATGGGCTGGAACCAGCTCGAAATGGTGCGACCGGCGCCGATTCTGCAAGGACTGGCCAGCGGCACGCACGTGTACTTTGTGCATTCTTATTACGTCGTGCCTCGCGATCGCGAGGTCATCGCCGCCGAAACGCACTACGGCGCGCCGTTCACGTCGATCGTTTGGCGCGACAACCTCTTCGCCACCCAGTTTCATCCTGAAAAAAGCCAGTCAGACGGCCTGCGGATGCTGAAGAATTTCGCGGAATTGTAAACTGTAGGGTGGGCATTGCCCACCACGTCCACTACTAATAGGCTATCCGAAAACTCGGATTTCGCCGTGGCAGCGTATCGTGGGGCGGCTCGCCGAGCCGTCATTCGCTTCCAGACGGGCCGGCGGCCCGCCCCACGGCGAGTTTTCGGATAGCCTCTGACAAGCATGCCATTTGCAGAGTTCCGCCCGACATCAGCGCCGAATTCGCCGTCGTCGACGGCGATGGTGGGCAATGCCCACCCTACGGGCAGGCCAACACGATGATTAAGCTATGACGAGCGCAATCGCCAATTCTGCGCGGGCCAGGTTACCGGTTCATCGGTTCCGGCGCAGCCTCGCGTTCGGCGTCTTTTTTGCGCGCCTGTCGCTTGACCTTTTCGCCGGCCTTTTCCAGGGCCTGCCCGGTTTTTTCCAGCGCGTCATCGCCGGCGTGCTCGGCACGCGCGGGATCGAACGTCATCCGCACGCGGTTTTGCGCATCGCGGTCGATCACCAGCGCACCCGTGCTCCACAACACTCCGCCGACGGCCAAAAACGCGATCACGATGACCGCGAAAAACACTCCGAGCGTTCTTGAACCACGCTCCACGTAAACTCTTTCCTCCACCATCGCTGTTCCTCCTGTGCCACGCGTTTTCAAAACTTGACGCGACGAACGCGCTTCGCTTTCGCCTACTTACAGTTTCGAGTGGAGCAATAAGCATGCCGGGCGTTCCCTACAGTTGCAAGCGGACTCCGATTACAATAGTCGAAATCCTTTTCACCAACCGTTAAGTCGCG
>DASVGM010000726.1:0-6794 GCA_036379555.1 Pirellulales bacterium
GCAGGCCCTTACGCCGCGTTTCTCGGCGGAGAATACAATCCGGTTTGGACCGATTTCGTGGGGCAAGCCACACGGTCGCATATTAAAACTCTCGGTGCGCAAACCTACACTGACAACGATCCGTACATCGGCGTTTCTCCACAAAGTCATTTTGTCGTGCCCTCGGCGACGAGCCTGGCGGGCGACATCACGCTCGACCGGCTGCATGCGCGCCGCTCGCTCGTCGAGCAGTTCGATCAGGCGCGCCGGCACCTGACGGAAACCGCCGGCGGCCGGCAGCTCGATCGCTATCGCGCCATGACGTACGACCTGTTGCAATCAAGCAAGCTGCGCGACGCGCTAGACGTGCGGCTGGAGCCCGCCGAAACCCGCGCCTTATATGGCGACTCGTTGTTTGGCATCGGTTGCCTCGCCGCGCGGCGGCTGCTTGAGGCGGGCGGGCGCGTGGTGACGCTTTTCTGGGACGAATTCGGCCTGGCGGGCAGCGCCTGGGACACCCACGGCGACCATTACGGCCGCATGCGCGAAGAGCTTTGTCCGAGCTTCGACCACGGCTGGCACGGTTTGATCACCGATCTCGACCGTCGCGGCCTGCTGGACGAGGTGCTGGTGGTTTGCACCAGCGAGCACGGTCGCACGCCGCACATCAGCAAGGCCAAGGGGGGCGGTCGCGATCACTGGTCGCGGGCCTATTCCACGGTGCTTGCCGGGGCGGGCATCAAGCGGGGCCATGTTCTGGGCGCCACCGACAAGCACGGCGGCGAAGTGGCCCAGCGTCCGGTCAGTCCCAAGGATTTGCTGGCCACGATGTATCATCTTTTGGGCATCGACCATCACTCGCTCGTGCATGACGCGCTGGGCCGGCCCCTGCCGCTGGTCGAGGGCGAAGTGGTCGGCGAGTTGTTCTGACGTGCTGCTGTCGCCACGGTCGCCGATTGGTGGCGGCAATCGAACTCGTCCGTCCGGGCGACAATTCTCGTCCCGAAAGCCGACGCGCGTTCGTCGCCAAAGTGGCGGCGCGCTCGCAGGAAGGTGAATGTTGTTCTAGCGGCGGTGAAGCAACGATCGCACCCTGCTTGTCGATCCTGATACGTTGGCCGCTGCCTCGGTCATTTGCGTCTGAATGGCAGGGAATTTGAACCTCGGGAGTTGACTCCCGCCCCGTGAGGGGGCAGAATCAAATCCCAACTGAGGTGATGCCATGTGGAATGCGATCGTTGATGGCGCGATGCCGCGGTTCTGGCCGCCGCGGCCAAATCGGTTTTGGTGTACAGCGCTCGAGCCGTGGCGGCGCTGGTACTTGCGCCGCTATTATGGCATCGCGGAAGTCGCGGTCGATGCGTCGCCTGCGCTGACATCTGGAATTTCACCTGGCGACGGCGTGCTGTTCGCCCCGAACCACAGCCACGATAGTGACCCGCACGTGATGATGGAGGTCGGCCGCCGCCTCGGCCGACAACTACACTTCATGGCCGCCTGGCAAATCTTTCGCACGCACTGGGGCCTGGACGGCTGGGTGCTGCAACGCATGGCCGAAACGATCGAAAAGCTGGAGGAGGATCTGGACGGACACTCGCGTCCCAAGGGCCGGCGGCGAGCGCGCGTCGTTTTCGGCGCGCCGATCGACCTGAGCCAGGCGGGCGGCAACGGCCGGCCGCGCGAGGTTGCCGCGCGCGTGACCGATCAGCTTGAGACGGCCATTCAAGGGCTGATCTGTCACTCGACCGAACGCGGCGATTAGACCGGATTATTCGGCGCGCCAGAACGGAATCCGCGAGGCACAAAACCGTTTGACGACTGCTATTTAAGGGTTTAGAATCGAGATTCTATGAACTTTTGCTTACCATCCACCCACGCCGGAGAGCGTACATGAAGAAGGCAGAAATGAAGGTGTATAAGGAGCGGCTCTTAACCCTGCGCGCGCGGCTACGCGGCGACGTGAATCAGATGGCCGACGCGGCGCTGCGAAAGAACCGCATGGACGGCGGCGGCAAGATCTCCAGCATGCCCATTCACATGGCCGATTTGGGCAGCGACAACTTCGAGCAAGAGTTCACCCTGAGTCTCATGGAAAACGAGGAAGAAACCCTCGATCGGATCGAATTCGCCCTGGAACGGATTGAAGACGGCACGTATGGTCAGTGCGACGAGTGCGGCCTGAAGATTCCCAAGGCCCGCTTAAACGCCCTGCCTTACGCTCCGCACTGTGTGAAGTGTGCCGGGCACATTGAACGCGGATAGGAAAATCGCCAGGCTTGAAATCCAGGATCACAAATCGAGTAGCTGGAATTCCGGTCATTGGGGTAGAATTGACTCAGAGGCCGTTTTCATTCCTTGGGGCGCTCACAGCCATGAAGGCGCTTCCCGCCAACCGCTACGTGACGTTCTTATCGATCGCCGTGGTCGGCTGCGCGCTCGACCTGACCAGCAAGGCTTGGGTGTTTGCCGACCTGGGAGCGCCGGGAGGCCCCACCCGTTGGATATTGCAACCCTATTTCGGCCTGCAAACGAGCCTGAATCAGGGGGCGTTGTTTGGCATGGGGCAAGGTAAGGTCTGGTTGTTCGCCGCGCTTTCCGTGGCCGCCGCCGTGGGAATCCTTTATTGGCTGTTTGTCGCCAGGGCGGCCTTCGATTGGTTGCTGACCGTGGCGCTGGGCGCCGTCATGGCCGGCATCCTGGGCAATCTTTACGATCGCCTGGGCTTGTGGGCAGTGCCCGGCAACCCCGATCAGCGGGTCTACGCCGTGCGCGATTGGATCCTTTTCCAGTACGACAACTGGGTTTGGCCCAATTTCAACTTGGCCGACAGCTTTCTCGTCTGCGGGGCCGCGATCTTAATGTGGCATGCCTTTCGTTCTCCGTCCGGACCCGAGAGCGGTAAACAGGGCGAAACGCTGGCACAAGGGCCGATGAACAATCCGGGCTGATGTCTTAGGTTTGAACATTAGGTTTGAACAGTACCCAATCGCGCTCTTCTCGCGTAAGCTGGCGGCATGCGAAATCAACAAGCCACTCAACCATTGTTTGAACTCTCTCGACCGGGCCGCCGCGCGGCCCAAATGCCGGACTGCGATGTGCCCTTGACGCCGCTCGAGGAGCTATTGCCCGCCGCGGCCATCGCCGCCGCGCCTCCCGCCTTGCCCGAATTATCGGAGCCGGACGTGGTGCGGCATTTTACCAACCTTTCGACCCTGAACATGTCGGTCGATACGCACTTCTATCCGCTCGGCTCGTGTACCATGAAGTACAACCCCAAGCGAAACGAACGGCTGACCTCGCTGCCAGGCATGGCCGACTTGCACCCCTATCAGCCCCAAGACACCTTGCAGGGCATGTTGGAACTGCTTTGGAGGCTGCAAGAAATGCTGGCCGAAATCGGCGGCCTGCACGCTGTTTCGCTGCAACCGGCGGCCGGCGCTCACGGCGAGCTGACCTGCCTCTTGATGGCCCGCGCTTATTTCCGCCAGTTGGGCCAGCCGCGCACCAAGGTGCTCGCGCCGGACAGCGCCCACGGCACCAATCCGGCCAGCGCCACCGTGGCCGGCTTCGATTATGTGACCGTCAAGAGTACGCCGCGCGGGTTTGTCGATCTGGAAGATTTGCGAGCCAAACTTGACGAGCGCGTGGCCGTCTTCATGATTACCAATCCCAACACGCTGGGCATGTTCGATCGGCAGATCGGGCAAATCGCCGGATTGGTGCATGACGCCGGCGGGTTGGTCTATCTCGACGGCGCGAACATGAACGCCATTCTCAGCATCAGCCGGCCGGGCGATTTTGGTGCCGATATGATGCACTATAATCCGCACAAAACCTTCAGCGGGCCACACGGCGGCGGCGGACCCGGCGCCGGCCCCATCGCCGTGCGCGAGATGCTCGAACCATACCTGCCGACGCCGGTGGTGGAACGCGCCGGCGAGGGCTTTCGGTTGGCTTACGATCGCCCGCACTCGATCGGCCGCGTGCGTAGTTTTTTTGGCAACGTGGGCGTGCTTGTGCGGGCGTATTGTTATATCCGCACCTACGGGCCTGACGGTTTGCGGCGGGTGAGCGAAAACGCGGTGCTCAACGCCAACTATCTTTTGAGCCGGCTGAAGCATCGTTTCGCGGTGCCGCAGGGCGATCGCTGCATGCACGAGTTTGTGGCGTCGGCCGCGCGGCTAAAGGCCGAGCGCGATATTTCGGCGATGGACCTGGCCAAGCGGCTGTTGGACTACGGCTTTCACGCGCCGACGGTTTATTTTCCGCCCATTGTGCGCGAGGCGCTGATGATTGAGCCGACCGAAACGGAGAGCAAAGAAACGCTCGACGCCTTCGCCGACGCCCTTTTGAAAATCGCCGACGAACCGGCCGATCTCGTGCATGACGCCCCGCACACGACCGCCATCACCCGGCCCGACGAGGTGAAAGCCGCCCGGCAGCCGGTAATGAAGGTCTAAATGATTCTTCACTTATCGAGAACTCTTGAGGCTGCGCCTGAAGTTGGCGACGTAACCGGTATCACGGTACGCAACTTCGCCGGCGAAGCGGATATCGATCGCTGGCTTGAATTACGCGATCGCGCCTTCGCCGACCAAACGCCAACCGTCCGCCCTTGGACGAAGGCCGACTTCACGACCGAGTTTCTGGCGAAACCTTGGTGGTCGCCCGAACGAATGTGGATTGCGGAAGCGTCCGGCGCGGTCGGTTCCGTGACGTTGGCGATGCGCGGCCAAGCGCCTCATCCATCGCCGGTCGTTCATTGGCTCTTGGTTGTGCCGGAGTGGCGGCGGCGCGGCGTCGGCCGCTTATTGCTCCGCACGCTCGAAGCCGCTTGCTGGCGGGCGGGGCGCCGGCAGATTGGTTTAGAGACGCACGTCGGCTGGGCCGCCGCCAATGCCTTATACCGATCGTTGGGCTATAACGCGGACGAATCTCTCCGCCGTCCTTCCCTTCCGCTAAATCCGCACGACGCACCGGCCCAGCGTCAACTTGAAGCGTAAAGTAGGGAACGGACTCCGTGCCGTTCCGCGAACCGCCAATCAGCATCATTTCCCATTTCCCGGAACGGCACGGAGTCCGTTCCCTACAGGCTCACCGCCTCGACAAGCTGCTTGACGGTCTCGCGCAAGCGCGTCTCACCGCCAAACTCCATTCCCAATCGCCGCAGCTTCTCGGTTTGTATTTGATTGTTGGGCGAGGTTTGGCTGCCTTGAATGACGGCGCCGCTGGCACAAATCTCCTTGGTCAGTTTGGCGACGTCCCAATCTGAAATATACCGATCGTAGCAATTGAACGCCTCGCCGGCGATTTGATTCGCCGGGGCCGAGAGCAAGATGCCAACCGCGTTCGCCACGTCGGCGGCATGCACTTCTTTGCCGCCGCGGCGGCAGGTGACGGTTTCGCCGCGAACGACGCTCTGGACGAGATCGAACCATTTGCTGTCGCGAGGCGGATGCGCCAGGCCATAGATGCCGGTGGGCCGCAGAGCGCAGATCGGATAGCCCATGCCGTAACCGTAACTATGCACGAACTTCTCGATTGCCGCTTTGTGCGCCCCGTAATGGCTCGCCGGCCACAACGGGTGTGTTTCATCAAGCGGCCGGTCGCTGAGAATCTTTTCATGAACGGCGCACGTTGAGACGAACACGAAGCGAGCGACTCCGGCCGCGCGGGCCGCCTCAATGAGCTTGAACGTGCCGACGAGATTGTGCTCGACAAACGGTACGATGTCGCCCTCACCGCCACGGAAACCGCCGCCAGGATGATGAAGCGCCGCGTGAACCACGGCTTCGCGACCGGCCACCAGTCGTTCTCCCGCCCCGTCGTCGCCCAGTTCTCCAACCAGCCATTCGACGCGATCGGCGCTCGCTTCAAAGCCTTCAAGATCGCTATTCGGGCGATGCCAGCAACGCAACTGGTGGCCTTGGGCGGCGAGTCCCGCGACAAGGTATCGCCCCAAAAATCCGGTTGCCCCGGTGATTGCGATTTTCATGAGGATGCCATTTATTTGCCCGGGAAATGCCTTAAAAACGCACCGTTGCCCTGTTTGCCGACCCAGATTTAACCCACAGATTCTGCGGTTGCCGCGAGCATCTTCGACCACTGATGGCGAGTAAACGGAGGGAACAAGTTTGGCATGAAGGCGGCGCAGTTTCCATCGCGCCAAGAGGCGCTTGCAGCGTCGATTGCTTCAAGGAATGACTCGATTTATCATAAACAGAGACGACCGTAGTGTGGTTCCGGGTTCCAAAGTAATCAAGCGCATGAGCCAGCCAATCCAGTTTAGCTTGCGAGCGGTTTTTAGAACCACCACCAAGGCTGCCATTGCGAGCGCAATTTGGGTTTACTTGCCGCTCAATGCTCGCTACGCGCTCGTTGTGGGAGCGGTGATCGGTCTCCTGTTCGCCTGCGCAGTACCGTATCGTTATTGGTATTGGGATCCGATCAAGCAACTTGGTCCCGCTTGTATGATCCGGCGTCGCGCCTGGTGGATGAAGGCGTTTCAATCCTATAATCGCTGGGCAATGACATCGCAGTGTAAAGGGTGCAAAGTAAGACATCCACACTTTACCGCTGGCAGCACGCAATCGCAACCGCCTGCAAAGTAATAGGTTGCGCAAAACCACGAAAAAGCGGTCGGGGCAGCCCGAATGGCGGGCAAGAGGTGGGCTAGGTCGTCGAAACCGACGACGGCGGGCAACGGAGCGACTGCGCGGCTGTCCGCCGGGTGGACGCGATCACGAAGGGATGTGTTAGGTTGCATTCGCAGAGAAAAGAACGAATGCGATCACCGCGTGAGGTGGGCTATATGG
>DASVGM010000727.1:0-2261 GCA_036379555.1 Pirellulales bacterium
ATGCTGACGACCGGGCACGCCATCCGAGAGTTGTTCGGATAGAATAAAAGTGGGTACCGTCTCAAGTTCATGTTTTTCAAGGGTTTCAAAGTTGACAGTTGGCACTCGGAGCCGGCCTGCGCAATGGCCGGACTCCGGCTTGCCAACGTGTTTTTTGAAGATGCCCTCGGCTTGCCCGAGGGAGTTTTCACGTTGGCCGTCTACACCAGCGGCCATCCCCAACCCCCGATTTTCCGCCGCTTGGCCGCCGAAGGCGGCCAAGCGGCGGAAAATCGTAGAAGGGATTGGTGGCAATTGCCCGGTGTAGACGGCCAACGTGATTCTCCACCCGGCAAGCGGGTGGCATCAACGGCTCAGCGCCGCCACGACGAAACGAAGCAACAACTGTCAACTCTTCAGGTTGCGATTTGAGACGGCGCCTAAACGTGCAACGATGCGATACCTAACCGCGCGACAGGTTTTTGACGTGCTCAGAAACCAAACACTTTGGATTCTCACCCGGCACGTTCACGAAGTGCTGGCGCGCGAGGGGATCGAGCACGCCATCGTGGGCGGCATCGCGGTGTGTTTGTATGGCTACCATTGACTACATCACTTTGCGGTAGACAACCATATCGTCTCCCTCGGCATAATAACCGGGCACGACGGCGGCCTGCTCATATTGGTGCTTGAGGTAAAAACGCCGCGTCAGGTCGTAGTGGGGCAGCGAGGAGGTTTCGATAAAAAGCACGCGGCCGTGCCGCCGGCGGATGTCGTCTTCGGCGAATTGAAGCAAAGCGCCGCCAATGCCCTTGGCTTGAGTTTGCTTGGTAACCGCGATCCAATAGAGATACCAGGAACGGTCGGTCATCGCGGCGGGCGCGTAATACGCGAAGCCGAGGGCTTCGCCTCCGTCTTCGTACGTCACACAACGGTGTCCGTGCGCATGGTTGGTGGCATGATAATCGTTCAGCACTTCCTCCAGCGCGTCAATTTCGATAGGCTTAAAGACACCCGTTTCACGGGCCAAGGCGAGCAGCGGAAATTGATCGGCGGGAATCGTCGGGCGGATCATATAATTACCAGTGGAAAACTACAGAAGCACGGATTCGTTTGATGATAGCCGTGAGGGCGGCGAATTGTCCATGATGTCATACACGGCCGGACCATGAATGAGAGCATTTGCCTCGCGGCGGGCGGTGTCAGCGTCCATTTTTGGCGCGAAGCGGATCGCTATCAACACCAGATCGCCGTCGAAACGGCCGGAGAGCGACACTTATGGCTGTCGTCGATCGAAGGCGAAGCCAACGATGCCTGGCCGCCCAGCCCGCCTTTGCAGGAGTTGCATTTGGAAGATCGGCCGGGCGGCAAGCAGGTGGCGCTTTTGGTTGGACGGGCGGGCCGCGCGCATTGGTCGTTGAGCGTCGAGGCCGACGGCGCACACGAAACGCTGCTGTTCGACGTCGCTTGCCGCACGCAGCCTGGCGCTGACCGACTGGGCAGCAGTTATCGTTTCGCCAACGGTTGCGAACTTGAGGCTGAACGGGTTCTCTTTTCGTGCCACGAGTTGCGCCTGCTTCAAGGCGAGATGCGTTTCGAGGGCGCGGAGGCCGCTCGTTTGCTGATTGGCCCGCTTCGCGACGAGCCTGATGCCGGCAAAGTGCGAACTTTCCGCTGGCGCTACAGAATTGGACCCGCCAACGCATGTCCGCCCAAGGTTGAAGCATGAACGTCGGCGAGAAAACAGATTCCCAACCACAAGGAGCGGAGTTTCAGCAGCCTGTTTGCGATGCGCCGCGAGAAGCGCTTTTCAGCGACGTCCGTTCGTGGGCCGCGTTGGCTCTGGCCGCCGCCGCCACCGCGGCCTTTCTGGTCGCGTTCTTAAATCGCCGGTTTCCCCTGGGCGTGCCCGGCCAATTTCAGTATTTTCGCCTGGGCCACTGGGATCTACCGATCACGCCTTGGTTCGCGCTCGCGCCGGCGGCCATCGCGGCGCTCGCGCTCATCGGGCTGACTGTCTGGTGCATGGCATGGGTTGAAACCACCGGCCGGCGGCGGTTTTTGCTGACGCTCGGCGGAGTAATTCTTCTCGGCGGCGCTTTTCAAATCATGCTTGAGATCGCCGCGCCCGGCGGCCTGGAAAAATGGTCGATCTTGTATCATGGTTTCCGCGCCGCGGCCCGCACCGAGTTTGCCGACGTGCCATCGGTGTTGGCGCGGCATGCGGAAGTCGCGGCCTCGTTCGAGCCGAATCACATTTCCGTGAACCCGGCGGGTTGGAT
>DASVGM010000728.1:0-5310 GCA_036379555.1 Pirellulales bacterium
TTTTGAAGATCGCGAAGTCGGCGGATTTTTCTATACGGCCGCCGGCCACGAGCAACTCATCTCACGGCCCAAGGACGTGCAAGACAGTTCCGTGCCCAGCGGCAACTCGATGGCCGCCACCCTGCTGTTGCGGCTGGGCAAGCTCAGCGGCCGCGGCGAATACCTGGCCGCCGCCGAACGGACGTTGAAGGCGTTCGCGAGCTTGCTGGAAAAACACCCCGCCGCCGCCGGGCAAATGTTGATCGCGCTCGATTTTTATCTCGGCCCCACACGAGAGTTGATCGTCGTCGGCGACGCGGAGCCGGCGGCTGAAATCATGCGGCAGATTTACCGCGGTTATCTGCCTAACCGCGTGCTGGCCCGCCGACCCGGCGCCGGTCATAGCGCGGCGCTCGACGGCGCCTTTCGTGGCAAGACCGCCATTGATGGCCAACCGACGCTCTATGTCTGCCAGGATTTCGTCTGCCAGCAGCCCGTGGCCGGCCGAGAGCCGATCAGGCGGGCGCTAAACGACCTTGCCTGATTTTCGGTTGCGGCATGACGGAGGATGGGCTTCCTAGCCCGTCACCAAATACCTGGACGGCGTGGGAAGGCCATCCTCCTTTTTCCCACAACCACGTTCATGTGGAAGCTACAGCGCCGGCAAGATCAGGTCGGCGTGTAGAAAACGCTTGAGTTGGCGGACGACCGCTAAAAACTTCTCCAGGTCGACCGGCTTGGTAATGAAACTATCGACACCAAGTATCTCACTCTGCACGCGGTCTTCCTCGTCTTCGGAGCTGGTCATAATGACTACCGGAATGCCGCTCAATTCAGGATCGCTCTTGATCTCTTGCAGCACCTCGCGACCGTCTTTCTTGGGCAAGCCAAGGTCGAGCAAGATCAGGTCGGGCCTGGGGGCGCGCGCGAATTTGCCCTCGCGACGCAAAAACTCCATTGCCTCGGCGCCGTCGCGGATCAGCGTCATGCGGTGCTGCACGTGCCCCTTTTTCAAGGCCCCAATCGTGACGCTGGCGTCCACCAGGCCGTCTTCGACAAGCAAGATTTCCATCGGTCGCCCGATGGGTTGATTGGATGCGCTCATAACAACATGCCTCCTCACGGCGATACCAACCCGGCTTCGCCACTTTCAACGCCCTGATATTAGTTTCTCAGATGAAGGCAAAGATAGGTAGCCCCTATTTGGGAGAAAGTGATTGCCGTTTACGATTCCACCCGACCCAGCGGCCCCCGAAGGAAAAAAGCCCCACTTGTCGCCGACGCGAGATTAGCCTTTGTTAGAAGCTGATTTCGCGGGAAGTGTGCTATTCCTCGTGGTATTGCGGCGGAGATTTGCCCACGCGCTTGATGACGCGCGGGTAGGTAACGGTCCCAATCGCTTGCTCGATACGATCGACTTGAATCTGGTGATACCAGTCGTCGCCGAAGTCAAACCAATAGCCAAACACCCGATCCACTTGCAATTGCAGGTCGTCGATTGTGGTCGTTCGCGCGTCTTTGCTTTTTTTCGACTTTGGCCGATCTTCCACCCCGTAATTCGGCCCGTCCGGGTCGAAGGGCCGCTTACCAAACTGAAATTCGTAAAGGTGCTCGTCCCAACGGTCGTAAGCCTGAAAAATGGCTTGGTGCAGTTGTTCGAGTGTCTGGTCGCCGCGGATTTCAATCACGCGCTGAATGGCCTTGTTGGCAAATCGCTTCGGAGTCGGGCCACCGGCCAAATAGACGCCAAGCACGTACAACTTCGCCGGCGGCGCCGTCGGGCGAACGATCGCACGGCTTGGACCTTTGCCAGCGCGAGGCGCGCTCGGTGCCGCCTTGCCCGCGCTCCATAGCGGGATTTCCTCTTCCGGCACCAGCACCTGAAGCGAACGCGGCTGTCCCGGACGGCGCGAGATCAAACCGCGCTTCTCCAAGGTTTTCACCATCTGGTTTACTGATGGCGGGGAAACAAGCAGCGCCGCGCCGATCTCGTGTTCGGCGGGTGGATAGCCGTGCAAAGCGGTGTAGGCGTGGATGAACGCCAAATAGCGCCCCTGTGTTGCGGTAAAATCAGCCATAATTCAGTCTGAGCGTAGTGGATATTGCCGGCACGCGTTTGAGAATCCCCTCGCCAAAAACAGCGTCGAGTATTGTACTGCTTTCTGGATTCATATTAGAATCAAAACTGTGTAAGGCTGGGAAACGAACGTGGCTTTTTCAATCCAAACTGTTCCGTCGGCACTACAGGAGCTTCGGACGCTCAAGGAATTCTATCAGCGACAAATCGCCGATGCCATCGACCGCGCGGTTCGCGAAAAACCGCCCCATGCGATCTCCGAAGAAATTCTATGACTACCGTAAATCCGCGAGACTTTACGCTTCACCCCGATAAGTATCTGGCGGCAACCGCGGTAGGCGATGTTGTCGTCACCCAAGACGGCGAACCTTGGGTCGTGCTGCGCGCGGTTGAAGTCGATCAAGACCGATTATCGGCGACCTACGCTTATTCCGCGGCATTCCACGAACTGATTCAGCAGCGTCTCCAAGAGCAGGCCATCCCCTGGGAGGGAGCGAAAAAACAACTCGATCTAGGCCCGTGAGCCAGCACCCGCGCGCGGTGACTCCGCTGGCGGTAGTGTATCCTCGAGCGCCGTGATTTCAGCCGTGTACGTATCTTCGCCGTTGTGATAGACGCCTGGCAAGAGGTCGCCGAAGGCATTTGCCTCAAGCACCGAGCGCCACCAACGCCGCTTGAAACAACGCGACGCGGCGATTGTCAGGATTGCCAATGCGAATCGCCGAGCGGTGGGGCCGAATGAGGCCGGCCTTCATTCCGCCGCCGCGATGTAACGATGTTGCTCCCCGCCGCCCCAGTCTTGAGGCGTTTGAACCTCGCTCGCGTCGACCTCAAAAGGAAGCCGCTTTAATTCGTTGACCATTTCGGCGCCCGCGAAGTGGTGATGTACGTCGAGCTTTTCCAGGGTGCCGTCGCGCGGCAACATGCCCAGTGCGCGAAAACCATCGTTGCCCATGTTGCCCAGCGAAAGATCGAGCGTGCGCAAACGCCGCGCAATGGGCGCGTTCGCCACCACCGCGGCCAGTTCGTCCGCCGCCTCGCAGTCGCGCAGGCCAAGGTAGCTTAGCTTGGGGAAAAGTTTGCCGGACAAAATCGGCTGCAAGTCGTCCACCGCGCCGTCCCAGCCGTAGGCGGGCGAGCCCAGCCAAAGTTCCAGGTGCTCCAAAGCCAACAGACGCGAATCGCTGATTTCGCGGACGACCGAGACCGGTAGCCCGCTCGATTCCACAATAAGCGTTTTCAGATTCGCATGATCCATGCGGCCCGGTGATCTCGCCTTCAGCCAGCACGCAACGCGGCCGCTTTTTCGCCTTGCGCGGAACTGATTTCACCGCCGCGATCAAAACGTCTCCATGCCGATACATGAATTCTCCTCCAGAAAGAAGTTCGACCTGAGCAACGCAACGCTCTTTATAGCAACTGCCAAACTGGAAATCCAGATTTTCGCGTCGCGTGGGGGGGGGCGCGACGCCCCGGCTGCGCAACAACTGCTTCCACGTCTGCCAGGCGTTGAGGCTGATTTTGTTCCTAAGATGCCTCCGGCTTGCCCGGAGGAGTATCGCGCTGGCTGTCTAAGAAACGACCGCCGCGATGCGTACCGATTCCTCGACCGCTTGCCCGCCGAAGGCGGGCAAGCGGTCGAGGAATCGGCGGGTTTTTATGGGCCGGCGGATGTAGAAAACCAACGCGAATCTCCACCCGGCAAGCGGGTGGCATCATACCGGGAAGCAAAAGCATCAGGGGAACGCCACGAAAAAACCGAAACGTCGACTTTTTACGAAGGCCGGGCAACGCCTATGGTAATTCATGGTGGGCAATGCCCACCCTACGATCCGCTTGCCATCGATGCCAGCGAAAAGACCGCGAAGCCGACGTAAACGGCCGACGCGACGAGCATCATGACGATCGCCGCGAGCCGCGGCCGCGCGGCGGCGGGCAAACGACGCAGGTTGACGTAGAGTAAGAGCGGCACGTAAACGGCCATGGCCAGGCCGCCCATGAACGCCGCTTGCAACAAGATGCCCAGCTCCGCGCCTTGAAAACCAAACCGTTCGGTAAGATACGTGAGCAGGCAGCCGACGGCCATCCACGTCAGCGCGATCACCATGTACCACCAGCTTAACGGACGCCGCCGCGCCCACGCGAAATTCGTGCAAAGAATATCGGAGATCGAACGCGATACGCCGTCGACCAGGCCCAATTGCGTGCTGAAGAGCGTGGCCACCCCGACCATCAAAAACACCGTGCGGCCCGCGTAGGCGAACGCCGCGCCCCAGCGGCCCCAGGCGTGGCTCAAAATCTTCGATTGATCCCAGATCAGTGTCCCCTCGCTCGGCACGGTTCCCAGCGGCCGCAGCACCGCCAACGCCCCGAAGATGAACAACATCAGCGTGAACGTGTTCAGGAACCAAAAGAACAGCACCTGATCTTTGCGCACGTGGCTCATCCAAGCGGCGAAACGATCGCGGTTCTCGGCCGTATCGGCAAAACGAAAGCCCGTCGCGGAAATCGTTTCGTTGCGTCCGCGCAGCGGATTCTCCATGTCGGGCACGAGCGCCCCCATGCCAAAGTTTTTGTCGCGCAGATAAAACGTGTAGAACAAATTCGAGGTGCCGCCCGCCCCGGCGAAAACAATCCAGATAAACAACTCCCGCACGCTCACGCCCGGCGGGCGATGGCCAAAGTTGACCGCTCCACGAGCCAGCTCGCGCCAATCGTCGGCCTCGCCCACGGTCATTGCCACGCCAATCAGCCCCAAGGTCACCGTGAGCACCAGAATCTCAATCGTTTTTTCGACCGAGTGATAGACCATTTTGGGGCCAAAGAGCACCGCCGACGCGATGGCGAAGGTGACCATCGTCCAGCAAGTGAGCGAACCGGCGAACGTGCCGGCGCCGAACTCAGGACCAACCAACAGCGCCTTGAGCGCGCTGCCCGACGCCTGCGCCCAACCCGGAATAAGCCAGCCCATGATGTTCAGCAAGATAAAGAGCGGGCCAAAGCCGCGCCACACACGGGCGAAACCGGTGTAAACGGTTTCGCCGGTCGCCACCGTCCAGCGGCCGATCTCCACGTTCACGCAAAGTTGCAAGAAAACGCCGACGATCGCCGCCCAGACCATGCCGGCGCCATGCTCGGCCACGGCGCGCGGCCAGACGATAATCTCGCCGGCCCCGATGGAAAGCCCCACCAGCACCGCGCCGGGGCCGGCCAGGCTCCAAAAAGAGCGTGGCGGCTCAGGCAGGTCGGCCGGT
>DASVGM010000729.1:0-4568 GCA_036379555.1 Pirellulales bacterium
AGGTTTGCCCACCGGTGAATTCCAGATCGCCGCCGTAGCAGACGCGGTCTTCACCCACCACGACGAAGATCACGTCTTGACGGCGCTGGCACAGCCGCCGGGCGGTCTTCATAAAAATATCAAAGCCGCGAATGCTCTCCATGCCGCGGGAAACATACGTCACGATGCGCACGTCGTCAGCGATGGCGCGGTCGCCCACGCGTCGCGGCACGCCCGCCAGCGGACGCCAGATTTCCGTGTCGATGCCGTCAAAAATGACGCGCACTTTGGGCAGGTACGCGGCCGGCAACAAGCCGCGCTGCCAACGCGTGGGGCTGTAACCGGCGTCGCAATCTTCCAGGTCGAGCAACAACCCGGCGTTGCGGGCACGCGCCCGCAGGTGGTTGATGGTCGGATAGGGAAAGTCGGGCCGATAATCCATATCGGTGCCGCGCGTGTGATAAAAATATTCAAAATAGTCGATGATCGGGCAACTGTAGAGCTCGCGCAGGAACACCGTATGCAAAAAGCCGGAGTGGCCCACGACCAGGTCGGGCCGAATGTCGTCGCGCGTATGCAGGGCTTCGTAGATGGCGTGCGAATGCCAGATGGCGTTCTCAAACGTGCGGCTGCAAAAGTGAGTCTGCTGCGTGGCGCCCCCGCGCAGCACGTATTGCACGCGCTCGATGCCGCCCTCTTTGCCCGGCGGGTGCTGCGAGACGAACGTGCAACGAAAACCCTTGCGTTGCGACAGATAGGCTGCGATATGTCCGAACTGGGCCGGAAAGTTCTGGTGGACGAAGAGTACGTGCATTCTTGCCGCGGTCGTTGAGGTCGTTTTGTGGCGCCCGGAACGCCACGGAGGGCGTTCCCTACAGACGTCTCTCCGCAGCCACTTATAGTATAACCAGACAGAGGGATGCGATGGCAGTCGTCATCGCGTGCGATGCGAGACAAATCAACGGGCCGTCGGCAGGGCGACGACAAACGTGGCGCCCGACGCGCATTCCGGGTCGATCCATACGCGCCCGCCATAGTGTTCGACAATCTTCCGCGTAATGGCCAGGCCCATGCCGCTGCCCGATTCATGGGCGTTTGGCAGCCGGCGGCCGGGCAAAAAGATTTCCTCGCGCGATTCAGCCGGTATGCCGCGGCCATTATCATGCAGGGCCAACCAAGTGAAGTCGCCGCTGCCGTCGCGGGCGGGCGACGACCAGATACGAATGCGCGGCGCGTCTCGATCGCAACCGTGGCGCAGGGCGTTGCGCAGCAGGTTGGTGAGCACCTGCTTGACGCGCGCCTCGTTGCACCAGACGACCGGCAAGCGCGCGGCCACTTCGATCGCCACGCGCCGCTCATCAATCAACTCGCGCTGCTCGAACAACACTTCTTCGACGAGCCTCGCCACCTCGACGCGGCCCGGCTCCATGGTGATGCTGCCGGTGCGCGCCAGCGTGACCAGATCGTCAAGGAACCGTCGCGATTGTTGCAAGCACGCCTCGACATGTGAGAAACCGTCCGTCAGCCCCTCCAGCGCGTGCCGGGCCGACACTTTCCGCAAAGCCCGAAACGAGTGATCGAGCAGCATGAAGTTGGCGTTCATGTCGTGCGACAGCGCCCGCACGAAGTGATCGAGCTCGTGGTGCGCCTTGTGCAAGCGCTGAAAATCAGCCCGCTGTTCGCTGCCGCGCCGCGCGGCGTCCAACGCCTGAGCCAACGCCAAGCGAAGCTGTTCGCCGCCCAGGCTCTGCTTCACCAAATAGTCATGCGCGCCGCGTTTGATGGCCTGGGCCGCCACGCGCTCATTCCCCTGGCCCGACATCAACACGATCGCGGTTCCGCGGACGCGCTCCACCAAACGATCGAGCAGGTCGAGGCCGTCCATGCCGGGCATCCAATAATCGAGCAGCACCACGTCAATCGGCTGCCGGTCAATCGCCGCCAGAACCTCGGTCGCGGTGGCGGCTTCGAGCACTTGCGGCGCGGGAACCACCGATCGGCCAAGCTGCCACGACAAGTAATCGCGATCGGGACGGTTATCGTCGGCAATCAAAACCACCCACGGCGCTGAAACCGCCGGGACCGGCTGCCGGAATGCTACTGACGCGGCCATGACGCTTTACCCCGCCACACACTGAGGCTGCCCTTTGGCGACAGACGGTCGCTTGCGCAACCGGGGACGCGCGCTCGCCACCACAGGCAGGGTGAAGAAGAAGGTTGAACCGCGGCCAGGTTCCGATTCAAGCCAGAGTCGGCCGCCGTGCTGCTCAATGATCTTCCGCGCGATGGCCAAGCCCGCCCCCGTGCCTTCGTATTGATCGCGCGCATGCAGCCGGCGGAAAATGGCGAACACGGCCTCGTGGTGCCGCGGTTCAATGCCGATGCCGTTGTCGCGCACGAACATCGCCGCTTGCCGGCCCGCGGCCGTGCTGATTTCGGCCGTGCCAATTTCAACCGTGGGCGATTGGCTGGTATTGAATTTCAGCCCATTGGAGATCAGGTTTTGCAACACCATGCCCAGCAACCGCGAGTCGCCGCGCACCCGAGAAAGACGCCCCAGGCGCCGCACCACGCCGCAGCGCGCTTCGATCGCCGGATTTAACATGGCCAGCACGTTATCCAGCACGTCATCCAATTCAAGCTCGGCTTGTTCGGGCGTGCGGCCGGCGCGGCAATACGACAGTAGATCGTCAATAAGCTGGCTAAGTCGCTGACACAACGTGACCAATGTGGATGTCATGCGCCGCCCGTTGTCGTCGAGCCGGTCGTGATAATCTTCCAGCAGAATGCCGCAATAAGCGCTGATGCCGCGCAAGGGTTCTTTCAAATCGTGCGAGGCAATGTAGGTGAAATCATCCAGCTCTTGATTGGCACGGGCCAGGTCGCTCGCCCGAGTTTCAAGTGTCGCCACCAACTCATAAAGCCGGCGTTCGCTTTCTTCCAGCCGCCGCAACAACGGCTGGCTGATTCTCAACAGCAACGTCGCTCCGGCGAACACAAACACGGCCGTGCTGCCCAATGCCAGCAGCAAGTTTCCGGCCAACGGCGGCCTGGTCATGTCCGCCAGCGAGGGCGAAAGGTGCAGACTGGTAATCGCCACCGCTCCCAGCGATACGATTGTCAAGACCGACACCGAAAGCGTCATTAAGCGTCGTCGTTCGTTCATATCAAGTGACTATCGGCAAACGAGACCGCCCATTCCATCTTCTTTGTGCAGATTGCGCAATCGGCTGCAACACTGGAACAATCGCATTTTGTATGGTATGTTGCAGCGTTGGACTCGCTTTGCCTACCTCGGTGCCTCATGCCAAATTCTCTCCCCTTGTGTCGGTTGTGTCTTTGCGCTCTTTTGTGTTCGCTGCCTTTGGTTGGCGGCTGTTCTGACGGCAGCACGCGGGCTTCCAACGCCCTTGATACGCTGCCGAATGCCGCCCCGGCGCCGACGGACAAACCGGCCGACGTATCCGATGATGAAGCCTTAAAGCGGCGCCTCGATCGGCTGATTGAAGTCAACTGCCGCCGGCACATGTCGCCGCAGGTGAACAATGCCTGGCAGATCATCCACGGCATGCTGGCCTATGGCTACGACCTTGAGTTGAAGGAGGGGGGCAAGCTGGTGCCGGGCATTGAGTGGCTCTTTGGCGGCGGCCAGATGCGCGGCTGGCAGCTTGTGCCGGGCACCAAGGGGCTGAAAGACATTGAAGACCCCGGCAGCAAAAGCGGCGAGGGGCACGACGACCAGTGGCTGGGCTACTTCGCCCAGTGCGGCGTGCCGCTGGACGCCGTCATCAAGGTCCAAGCGCAAGACTTCACGGTGAAGGATTTGGTGACCCAGGCTCAATGGGACGTTCACGAGGGCATGGAGGCCACTTGGACGCTGATGGCCTTTGGCGTTTACTTGCCGCTCGACGCGAAGTGGCAGGCTCGTGACGGCAGCGAATGGTCGATCGAGCGGCTGCTGGAAATGGAGTGCGCTCAGGATTTGACGATGAGCACCTGCGGCGGCACGCACCGCATGTATGGCATTGCCTTTGTGGTGAATCGACGGATTGCTGAAGGCGGCGCGCTGGATGGCGCCTGGCTGGTGGCCGATCAAAAGATCAAGCAGGCAATCGAAGACGCCAAAGCGACGCGGCAGCCCGACGGCGGCTTTTCCACCAGCTTTTTCAGCCGTTCGAGCAATTCACCCGACATTGGTCTGCGCATCAACACCACCGGGCACGTTCTCGAGTTTGTTTGCTTGGCTGCGACCGACGCCCAAGTGCGCGAACCTTGGGTGAGAAACTCGGTTGACTTTTTGTGCGACCTGCTGGAGCAGACGGAAGACGTGCCGGTTGAGTGCGGCGGTTTATACCACGCTTTGCACGGCCTCATGCTGTATCGCATGCGTTGCTTCAGCGAGTGACGTGCGATCAAGAACCGTTTTTTCGGTCGACGACGCGCGCGTCGCCGAGGTTCAAAACCGTTTTTTCGGTCGACGACACGCGTGTCGCCGAGGTTCAAAACCGTTTTTTTGGTCGACGACGCGCGCGTCGCCGGGTTCAAAACCGTTTTTTCGGTCGACGACACGCGTGTCGCCGAGGGTGATA
>DASVGM010000730.1:0-3235 GCA_036379555.1 Pirellulales bacterium
AATCTCGGGCAGGGTGATCTGCCCGATGCGGTCGCCGTCGGGGGCGAAGATGTGGACGCCGTCATAGCCCTCGCCCACCCAACCGGCGCCGGCCCAAATATTGCCATCGACGTCGGCGCGAATGCCGTCGGCCAAACCGGCTCGATCGAAACCAGCGAGCTTCATCGAGGTGAATTCACGTCCTTTAACGAGCTTCACGTCATCGACAATGTCCCACACTTTGATGTTTCGCGGCGCGTCGGCATTGTGCGAGGCGCCCGTGTCGGCGACGTAAAGCCGCTTGTAATCGGGCGAAAAACAAAGCCCATTGGGCTTGAATATCTCGTCCGTCAACTTGGTAACCTTGCCGCTCTTGGCGTCGATGCGATAGACGGCTTCCTTCAACTCCAGCTTGGCTTTGTGGCCCTCGTAATTTCCCAAGATGCCGTAGCCCGGATCGGTGAACCAGATTGAATCGTCGGCGGGATGAACAACCACGTCGTTGGGCGCGTTGAGCGGCTTGCCGTCGAAGCGATCGGCCAGCACAGTCGTCTTGCCTGATGGTTCATAACGCACCACGCGGCGGTTGCCGTGCTCACAAGAAATCTGTCGCCCCTGCAAATCGAAGGTGTTGCCGTTGCTGTTTCCGGCCGGATTGCGGAAGGTGGTGACGTGTCCGTCTTCCTCAAGCCAGCGGAGTTGCCGATCGTTGGGAATGTCGCTCCAAACCAGATAGCGGCCGACGCCGTTCCAGGCAGGCCCTTCGGCCCACAGCGCTCCGGTATAGAGTCGTTGAATCGGCGTGTTGCCGATCTTGTACTTTTCAAAGCGTTTGTCGAGCGCGCGAATGTCAGGGTCGGGGTAGCGAACCGGCGGCGCGCCGGGGCCGAAGTCGCGGCCCAAGGCGTGTTCGGCGGCGGCGATGGCCGCGCCGCCGGCCACGGCCAGAAACGACCGGCGGGCAAGGTGGGGCGTGTCGCAGTGTGATGGATTGCAGTGTGATGGATTGGGGACGGTAATGTCTTGCCGCATGGTGCGAATCTCCGGGAGTAAGTGAATTCATGGTGGGCAATGCCCACCCTACGGATCAACATGAGGTTTTCGGATAGGCTCTTTGGTTTCGAGTGTAACAGACCGAACGGCGGCAACAAGCAGCGGCTGGGCGAGAAAGCGCGGATTCGTCTACAATAAATCCATGAATCAACAACGGACTTCCACTCTTTCGCGTCTCTCCCGCCGCCGGGCGTTAAGTATTGGCGGTTGCGGCCTGTTGGGCCTGAACCTGCCGCGGCTCTGGGCCGCCGAACGGCCGTCGGCGGTGCGAGCGCGGGCCAAGTCGGTGATCTTTCTGTATCAATTTGGCGGTCCCAGCCACGTCGATTTGTTCGATATGAAACCGAACGCCCCGGACAAAATCCGCGGGCCGCTCAAGCCGATCGCCACGACGGTTCCGGGGCTTTCCATCTGTGAGAAACTGCCGCGCGTGGCTCAGGTGATGGATAAGGTGACGTTGGTACGGAGCATGCATCACCAGATGAAAAACCACAACTCCGCCTCGTACTACGCCCTCACCGGCCGGGCGCCGCCGCTGGATGACATTCGCCTGCGCGATTCGCTTGACCTGTTTCCCGCCTACGGTTCCATTGTCGATCGTCTGGCGCCGGTCGAAGGTATGCCGACCTTCGTGGCCTATCCTTACGTCATTCGCGATGGCGCGATCACTCCCGGACAGCACGCCAGCTTTCTGGGCAAAGCGCACGACCCTCTGCTCATCACCGAAGACCCCAACGGCGAACAGTTTCGCTTGCCTGAGTTGAGCTTGCCGGCCAACCTGCCGCTGGCACGGGTCGAGCGGCGGCGGCAAATGCAAAAGCTCATCGATCGGCAAAGCCGGTTGCTGGAGTTTTCGGCCACGGCGCAAGGCATCGACGCCCATTACGAGCGGGCGCTGTCGATGCTCACCTCGCCGCGCGTGAGCCGGGCCTTTGATCTGGCGGATGAACCGGCGCCGCTGCGCGATCGCTACGGCCGGCACACTTACGGGCAAAGCTGTCTATTGGCCCGACGCCTGGTGGAGGCGGGCGTGCGGTTCGTGAATGTTTATTTCTCGGATTCGATCGGCGGACAAAGCACCACCGCGGGCGGTTGGGACACGCACGGTTTCAACAACACGCGGATGTTTCCGATCATCGAAAAGCGCCATCTGCCGATCACCGATCAGACCTTGCCCACGCTGTTGACCGATCTCGACGAGCGCGGCTTGCTGGACGAGACGCTGGTGGTTTGGATGGGCGAGTTTGGCCGCTCGCCGCGCATCAACGACAACATCAGCCGCGATCACTGGCCGCAATGCTATACGGTGCTGTTGGCGGGCGGCGGCATCAAACGGGGCACGGTCTATGGCGCTTCGGACAAAAACGCCACGCTGCCCGACCGCGATCCGGTGCGGCCCGACGATCTCGCGGCGACCATGTTTCACTTGCTTGGCATCGATCCGCGAACGGAGGTCTCTGATCGCGCCGGCCGGCCCTTGGTCATTGCCGATGGAAGTCCGATTCAAGGCATCCTTTCCTGAGGCAAGGCGAAAGAATAACTTTACCTTGGGTATCGCAGTTTTTCGGCGGAAGGCAGGATGAGTCGGGCCGTAGCGATTAAGAATTTGGCGGCGTTGGAAAGTTTGCTTGAAACTTCGGAATGCGCCAGCCAACCTTGGCTCGGCAAGCCGCGGCTGCTAAACTTCCATTATCGACCAAGATGGCGGTGAGACCAACATCATGCAGTCTTTTACCCTGTCGGCCATACGGGCACCAGTTCCGCGCCACCGACGACAACCCCAAAAGTACCCCGCCGCCGGCGTCAATTTACCGGAATCCGCCCATGCCAGCCTTTGCTCCAAACATCGTGCCGCCGACGCCCGCCGTCGAAGCGCATTTGCTGGGGCAAGTCGAATTTGACGATTGCCTGGCGTTGCAGCAGCGGCTGGTGTACGAGGCTATTGGTCGCCGCGACGGGCAGATTACCTTGCTCATCTGCGAACATCCGCTGAAAATCACCGTCGGCCGGCAAGGTTCGCGGTCGCACATCCGGCTCAGTCAGCATGAACTCAAAAGCCGCCAGATCGAGGTGCGCTGGGTCAATCGCGGCGGCGGCTGCCTGGTGCATGCTCCCGGCCAGCTTGCCGTCTATCCCATCGTGCCGCTGGAACCGTGGTCGCTCAGCGTGGGCGAATATCTGGCCCGGCTGCAACGCGGACTGG
>DASVGM010000731.1:0-11859 GCA_036379555.1 Pirellulales bacterium
ATAAATGACGCAGACGCGGCGATGTCCAAGACCCCATCCGGCTTATGCATAATGTCACGTGGTTAAGCGGCAACTCGACATTCATGATGTAGACTGCCAACGTGAGTCTCCACCCGGCGAGCGGGTGGCATCACAGCTTAATCTCGTGACATGACGGGCAAGCCGGATGGAGGTCGCGGGATTTAAACTCAATCCTACTATCGACTTAAGGACTCTAGCATTGACCAGAGTGGCGCTATCAAACGAATTGCCCTAAAAACTAGAACGGGCCGCACGCCAATTGCCTGACACAACCATGACGCGTCTCGGATATCTGCGAGCGTACTTGCGACTGCGGCTCCTTTTTTGCGCCGTGGTGGCCGTCGCGGTGTTTTCGTCTTTTGACGAATCAAACCTTTCGGGTGAAGAGGGTTCCGCGCGGCGCACCTTGCACTTCCCGTCCGATCGCGCGGTGGGCACTCTTTTTTTACGATTGCCGGAAGCAAAACCGTCTGCCTATTCCATGTATGGCAATGGGTGGATCGTGATGCGCAAAACGCGCGGCGACGTCCGCGTGCCGGCCCAAGCTCTGGTACGGCTCGACGTGGGAAAAGCCGCTTCGGGTGATCTGGCTTGGCTGGACGCTTTCGAGCCGGACGACATCCAGGGGGTCAGTCTCGACACGACCGACGTGAACGACGGGACGCTGCGCCATCTCACGCGATTGACCGGGCTGCGCTCCATCAATTTGCGCGGAACGCGCATCAGCGACGCCGGCCTGACGGGCTTCGACGCGCTCACGAATCTGGAAGAGATTTGGCTCGACGCCCTCGGCATCGCGCGTGAAGGCTTTGGGGTGGGAGACGGTGCGATGCGCGTGCTGGGCCGGCTGCACAAGCTGCGGACGGCGAACCTACGATTCACCAAGATCACCGATGGCGGCCTGGCCGAACTCGCTCGGTGCGGCTCGCTGACCGATTTGGATCTGGAAGGCACCAACGTCAGCGATGCCAGCATGCCGCATCTGGTTGCCTTGCCGGGGCTAGAGAGACTGTCGCTGGGCGGGTATTCAAGTCGCGTCAACCTTACCAATGAAGGCCTGAAACCGATTGGAAAACTCGTCAACTTGACGCGGCTCAACCTATCCGGCACAAGGATTACCGGCGAAGGGCTTGCGCATCTCTATGGCTTGACAAAGCTCAAGGCCCTGGACCTGGAAGCGACGCAGATCAGCGAAAGCGATTTGTTCTTCCTTGAACCGCTGAAAAGCCTGGAGTGGCTCTCACTCTATGCGGAGAATGGCAGTACCGACGTCGCGGCGGAGCGGCTCGCTCGACTAAAATCACTACGGCACTTGCACGCGCATTTTCGAGTAAGCGAGGAAGGCGTGGCGTGGCTAGCGTCGTTGCCGCGATTGGAAAACCTGGCATTCAACGGCCCCGGAGTCACCGACGACTGCGCGGAATCCATCGCGAAGATGGCATCGCTCAAAAAGGTTTGGTTTGAAGACTGCCCGATTACCGACGCCACGTTGGCGGCGGTCGCCGGCTTGCCCAACCTGGAACGTCTTATGCTGTCGCGAACGCGCGTCACCGGTGATGGCATCGGTGAGTTGCGTCGGGCGCGCAAGCTCACCAACCTCGATGTGAACTTCGATCCCCCGGATGAGCAACAGCCTGTCAACCTGCCTCGCCCGCATCTGCGTGGAATTGGCAAGTTGGCGCAGCTCAAACAACTGGTGATTTGGGGCCGTTCACTCGCCGGCCGCGATTTGGAAGACATCGCCGGCCTGACGAGCCTTGAATACCTGCAACTTGCCATGCCGGTCGATGACGCAGGGGCTTCGGCACTGACGCGCCTCACGCGTCTCTCCGGGCTACGTATTGAGGGCGGCGTTTTAACCGACCCTGGCATTAAGCAATTATCATACTTGTCGCGGCTGCGGTTCCTCGAAGTTGAAGGCAGCTTCACCGACGCGGGATTGCTTGAGCTCGCGCCGCTGGGCGAACTGAATTATTTAGGGGTGCGGTCATCGAACGTCACCGACGCCGGCCTGCGGGCGCTTTCGCGTGAATTGCCGGTACTGCAGCGAGCCATGCGGCGGTGAGTCGACCTCGCTTACAACGTCACGTCAGATTGGTATCGACTGGGTGGCTTGACGTCGTCTTGGAGTGCGTGCGATTCATCGCCGCTTTCTGTTGTCGCGGAGCGACCTTCTTTTTATCTCGGTGCGTTTTGAATCGGCGGATTCGGCCCTTTCCTCGCATTGAGTGCTATTTCCCGCCCTTCTTCTTGCGCGGCGCCGCTTTCTTCTTCACCGCACGCTTTTTCGGCGCCGCCTCGCCATCGGGGGACGCTCGACGCGCGGCTGGGCCGCGCTTCGCGGGACGTTTTTTCGGCGTCGCCGGACCACGGGCCGCTCGCTCGGCCAGCAGCTCCACCGCGCGCTCCAACGTCAACTCCTCAGGCGTCAGATTTTTGGGTAGCGACGCGTTCGTCTGGCCGTCGGTCACGTATAAACCATAGCGGCCCTCAAAAAGCTGAATGGCGTCCTTCGTCACCGGCGAAACTCCCACCGACTTTAACGGCTCACGCGGCGCTCCAAAACCCCGCCGCGCCTTCTTAGGCTCGGCCAACAACGCCAGTGATTCGCTCATGGTCACTTCCAACGGCGAGACTCCCGCCGGCAGCGAACGCGTCTCCGCGCCGCACTTCACGTAAGGTCCAAAACGGCCGTTGTTGATCACCACCGACTCGCCCGCCAAAGGCGAACCCTCTGGGTGCGGGCCAAGATCGCGCGGCAGCGAGAGCAATTTCAACGCCACCGGCAGCGTGATGTCTTCCGGACTCATTCCCTTCAGCAGCGAGGCGTTCTGCGGTTTCTCCTCGTCGTCCGGCCGGCCGCGCTGCACGTACGGCCCAAAGCGCCCGACTTTCAAATACACCGGCTTGTGCGTGTCGGGGCAGATGCCCAATGGCTCTTCGGCCTGCTGCGCCTGGCCCAACATCTCCAATGCCTTGTCGACCGAAAGCTCGTCCGGCGGAGTTCCATCGGGAATGCTCGCGCGACGCTCGCCCTGTTCCAAAAACGGGCCATAACGGCCGACGCGCACGTAAATAGGGTCGGCGCCTTCGGGCGTGCCGATATGCACGCGGCTCACGTCGCGGGCGTCGATCGCCTCGGCCTTGTGCTCAAGCTGCTTCTTCAGCCCGTCGCGGCCGTTGCCAAAATAAAAGCCATGCAGGTAATCAACCCACTTGGTCTCGCCGCGGCTGATGGCGTCGAGATCGTCTTCCATTTGCGCGGTGAATTGATAATCAACCAACGCCGGAAGATGATGCTCCAGCAAGCGGGCCACGGCGAACGCCGTCCACGTGGGCACCAGCGCGTTGCCGCGCTTGAACACATAATCGCGAGCCTGAATCGTTTCGATGATGGCCGCGTAGGTGCTCGGCCGGCCGATGCCCATCTCTTCCAACGCCCGTGTGAGCGTGGCTTCGTTGTAGCGGGCGGGCGGCTGCGTGGTATGCGATTTGGTTTCCAGTTCGCGACAGGCGAGTTTCTCGCCCACCTCGACCGAGGGAAGCACCGTTTCGCGATCGGCCAGTTCCGCTTCGGGATCGTCGGAACCTTCCACATAAGCCCGCAGATAGCCGGCGAAGTCGATCGTTTTGCCGCCCACCTTGAAGACGGCCGCGCCGCCCTCGATCGTGATGCTGATGCGCCGACCGCGGGCGTCGGCCATTTGGCAAGCGACCGTGCGTTTCCAGATCAAATCGTAAAGCCGGAATTCATCGGACGACAGTTGACTGCGCAGCGCCTCCGGCAAGGTGAAACGGCCGGCCGGCCGGATGGCCTCGTGCGCCTCCTGCGCGTTCTTGACCTTGGTGGCGTAAAACCGCGGCTGAGCCGGCAAATATTCGCGGCCGTACTGGGTTTCGACCAGATCGCGGGCGGCGTCGATGGCCGCCTTGGCCAGGTTGGTCGAATCGGTACGCATGTAGGTGATATGGCCGTTTTCATACAGGCTTTGCGCCGCCTGCATCGTGCGCCGCGCCGTGAAACCGAGCTTGCGGTTGGCTTCTTGCTGCAACGTGCTGGTGGTGAACGGCGGATAAGGTTTGGAGGTATACGGCGTGGTCTCAACCGACGTGACGCTGAAATCAGCCTGCCGCAGGCGAGCGGCCAAGTCGTGTACTTGCTGCTCGTTGAGCAATAGCAGATTTGGATCTTTGATCTTGCCGGTGGCCGAGTCAAAATCTTTGCTGTTGGGCGTCTGCCGGCCTTGATAGCTGACCAGCCCGGCCGACAATTCCTGGCCCGACTGCTTGGCGAACAGCCCCAGCAAATCCCAATAGGTGGCGGCGACAAACGCCATCCGCTGCCGCTCGCGTTCGACGATCAACCGCACGGCCACGCTTTGCACGCGGCCGGCCGAAAGCTTCGGCCGCACTTTGCGCCACAACAAGGGCGAAACCTCGTAGCCATATAGCCGATCGAGAATGCGGCGCGTCTCCTGTGCCCGCACCAGGTCGTCGTCGATCTGACGTGGATTCGCCAACGCCTCCTGAATCGCCTCCTTGGTGATTTCATGGAACACCAACCGCCGCACCGGCACCTTGGGCTTGAGCAACTCCAGCAAGTGCCAGCTTATCGCTTCGCCTTCGCGGTCTTCGTCCGTCGCCAGATAAAGCTCTTTGGCGTCTTTGACCAGGCTGCGCAGTTTGCGTACCTGCTCCGTTTTGCCGGGCGGCACGATATAAACGGGGCTGAAATTGTCGTGGACGTTCACGCCCAAGTAGGCCCAGTCTTCCTTTTTATATTGGGCCGGAATCTGCTTGGCCCCTTGCGGCAGATCGCGGACGTGACCGATGCTCGCCTCAATGACGAAGTCGCGGCCGAGAAACCCGCTGATGGTTCGGGCCTTGGCGGGCGACTCAACAATGACGAGTGATTTTCCGCCGGCGCTGCGTGGTGCGTCGGTCGATTTAGTAGTGCGTTTTGCCATGCGTCCTGCGCTTTTGGAGCTTTCTTAATCCCGCTTGGGATTGCATTTACGTCATCAAGACATACAATCTAGCGCCGCGAGTGGTCGCGGCATTCGTTCACTCATTAGTGTCTGGAATGCCGGGCTGTCAAGGCTTACCGCCAATTTTCAGAAAGTAGGCAGACGAGGAAATCAGCGTTATGGCATCGCCATTTGCAATATTTCGTAAGAACCAAAAGACCATGTACGCCCTGTTGGCGGTCATGTGCATGATCGGCTTTTCCATCGGCGGCTTTTTGAGCGATGGCGACAGCATGAGCGGGCCGCAAGACCCCGTCGTGGCAACGGCTTATGGCAAATCGGTTCGTGCCCGTGAGGTGCAGCAATTGCTGCGTCGGCGGCGTTTGACCGTGAGCTTTTTGGCCGAGTGCAAGGCGGCCGAGTTCAACTTGCCGGCCGCCGCCCAATTTTTGGCCCCGCAGTTTGAACAGATGTTCGGCCCGGCCACCGAGGAAGCCGTGGTCGAAACCTGGCTGCTCACGGAACGGGCACGTCAAATGGGCATGGTGATCAGCGACGGCGCCATCAACCGTTTTTTGAAAGACCTGACCGACGACAAGGTCAAAGCGGCCGTCTTCACCGACGTCGCTAAACAGCTTGACATTGGCCAGCCGCAACTCTTTGAGGCCTTGCGTGGCGAGTTGATGGCGTTGCGTTTGCGAGAAATGGCGCTCGGTCGCCTGCAAACCACGCCGGCCCAACGCTGGGATTATTACCGCCGCGAAAAACAACGCGCCACGCTGGAAGTGGCGGTTCTGCCAGTTGAGGATTTTATTAGCGAGGTGCCCGATGCCACCAAGGAAGAACTGCTGGCGTTCTTTGATACTCATAAAGAGCAAGAGCCTAATCCTGAGTCGCCCATACCGGGCTTCAAAGTGCCCAAGACGGCGGATTTTCAGGTGGTCATCGCCCAGTTTGCCGACTACTACGACGAAAAAGCGGTGACCGAAGCCGAGATCAAAAAGCATTACGACGAGTTCAAAGAGACTCGCTACCTCTGGGAGCAGTACGACTTTGACGATCCGACGGTCGATGTTTCGGAAAGCCCCGCGGCGGATGGCGAAAAGCCCGCCGATCAAAAACCCGCCGATCAAAAACCCGCCGACGAAAAAGCTACCGACACAAAGCCCGCTGACACAAAACCCGTTGACGAGAAAAAAGTAGACGAAACAAAGGCCGCTGACGGCAAGCCGGAGAAACAACCTGCGGCCAAGCCGGCGGACGATAAGGCCAAAACACCCCCGGCCAAGGCCGACAAGAAATCGCAATCGTCCACAACATTCGATCGCGACGTCAAGATTGTGGGGCGGGCCGCTGGCCCGTCTTCCGCACCAGGCGGCCCGGCGGGCCGCCCCACGGTTGGGCTTTCACTCGCGCAGGCGGTGACTCAACCAACGGCGCTCGTCGCCGGACTTTTGGCCGATGAGCCGGCGGCCGAAAAGAAGGCCGACGCCAGCGCGAAGCAGCAAGATTCCGGCGACAAGAAGACCACCGAGAAGCCGGTCGCCGGCGACGACGTGAAAAAGAAAGACGCCGCCAAGCCCGCCGACCAAAAGAAGGACGGCGCCGCGAAGACCACAGGCAAATCGCCCGCCGCCAAGACCAACGCCGACAAGAGCAAGGCGGCCAAGGCGCCGAAGCTGCCGCCGTTGGTGGGCGACGAGTTGGTTTTGCCGCGAGACATACGCAAGGGAACGCATCCCAAACATGCGCCGCTCTGGAGAGTTGAAAATGCCATTCGTAAAGAAGTGGCCCGGGAAAAAGCCAACCAGAAGGTCGAAGCGGCGCTGACGGTCGTGCGCGACAAAATGCGTAAGTACGCGCGACGCATGGCGACGGACGAAAGTGAAGAAAAAATGCCGGGCCTTGACAAGCTGGCCAAGGAGAACGGACTAACCAGCAATGAAACCGGCATGCTCACGGCGCGGGAACTGAACGACAAGTTCCCGGACCTCGCCCAGGCGCGCGGCGAGCAAGGCGGCGCCGCCTTTTTGCAGTTCGCCTACACCACGATGGCGAAGTTTCAGAGCACGACGGTGCAAGACATCGAGTCGAATCGTTATCTGGTCTGGAAGGTGCAAGAAAAAGACGCCTTCGTGCCCGACTTCGCCGACGTGCAATCGAAGGTGTTGCGCGTCTGGAAGTTAATCAAGGCCCGCGATATTTCTCTGCAAAAGGCCAAAGACCTGTCCGCCGAGGCGAACAAAGCCGGCAAGTCGCTGACAGAGCTTTTCGGCGATCGCAAGGGCCTGACGGTGCGAAAGCCGCCTCCCTTCTCCTGGCTCACGCGCGGCAGCGCCAACGTCGATAATCGTGCGCCTTTGCAAACCAGCGAAGTGGAAGGCGTCGATTCCGCCGGCCCCGATTTCATGCGCGAGGTATTCGGCCTGGCGGTCGGTTCGTGCGGGGAGGCGATGAATCAACCCAAAACGGTCGCCTATGTCGTGCGGTTGACGAATCTGAATCCGTCTTCCGAGCGTTTGCGGACGAGCTTTTTGGCCGATCCGTTTCAGCTTTACAATGAAGTCGCCCGCGAGGACTTTTTTGAGTTGCAGCGCGCTTGGATGAAGGGCATTGAGACCGAGGCGAAGCTAACTTGGAAAGAGAAGCCGTCGCAAGAAGTTGTCGATTAGATCGCCTAACAAAACTGCCGCGTGCTTGGAGGGAGTGGCCTGCGCAAATGACGCTCAAGGCCCCACGGGCGGCCAATGCTGTTTTTGTTCCGGCACTACCGGGCTCGCCCCGGTGGAGCGCATGATTGACCGCGTTACCGCGACGCCTTCTTCTGCCTTCTCTTTTTCGCGGCAGCGTCCGCCGCCGTTGGCAGCGGACACTGCCGCGAAAAAGAGGAAGAGCAGCGCCGCAAGCCGTCGTTTCTGACGGTCAATCATTCGCTCCACCGGCGTAAAGAGGCCGTCCTACTTACTGGAAAACTCGGTAAGTTTAAGGCGGCAAGCCGCCTTAGCCGCAACGCGGCGTTATTCGATAGCCCAGGGTGTAGCGCAGCGGAACCCTGGGTTCGTCTTTCAGGGCTACAAAGCTGCGCATCGACATGGAACCCAGGGTTTCACCCTGGGCTATCGAATGACGCACCTTCGGTGCTACGGCGGCCTTCGGCCTTTCTCATTTTTGCAGTAAGCGGGACGATCTCTAAGCCGGCGGTGGCGGTGCGGAACTAAAAGTCGCAGCATTAGTGGATGCTCAGCAGCGAACTTTCAAGCAGCTTGTAAGCGGGGCTTCCCTCTGGTTCCGGACAGGAGAATGCCAGAGTCACGTATCGCCGGCCGTCATAACCGCTGAATTTTATCCCGGAAACAAAAATGCCGACGCCAAATTGCGATGACACGCGGATGAATGGTTTGCCCATCACCAAGACCTTCTGCAGAACTCCACCTGCGGCGCGTTTTTGCAATTTGTCATACTCGAGGTCAAGCTCGTTCGGCGCGGGATCCTGGGGGAGGTCGAGAACGCGAATGGTGATCGTGGATGGCTTTCCGTGCCCGGTCAAGGGGCCGGCCCACGAGACAATTCGCATGCCGAATTCAGTGCGCTCCGCGCGGCGAACGGACTCCATGCCCGATGGCAGACGCAGGCGGTAAGGGCCGGCCGACACTTCATCGCCCAAAAAACCAACGGCTGTTTGGTCAACCGGCGGTGCGGCGACACCCGCCGCCGGCGGCAGGGGCTGCCTGTTTTCAGGCGCCGGTGCGGCGGGGGGCAGTTCCAAATTCGCCGCCCGATGCGGGAGTGGCTGGGGCGCGAAGCGATCACGCAGCAAAAACAGGCCGACACCCCCGAGCACAACCGACAGCGTGATGGCAATTCCGAATAGAATGCCCAGCGCCTGCCCGGTGTCGAGCTGTTTTAGTCCGAAAAAGGCGCGTACGTTCTTCTTGAATAGGTAGGCCAACAGCAACGAACTGATGACCATTCGCATCACGTACTTGAAAACGAAAAACGCCGCGAAAACGAACAACGGATTCCGCAATCCGGTGATCAGCGGCATTGCCAGTGCCAGCACGACGGAGATGCCGTTGCCGCAAATGTTTTGCGTGAAACCGAACGCTTCCAGCCACCACGCGAATTTCATTCCTCGGAACAAGCCCACGCCCATCGCGATGACGAACGCCGCGGCGATCGTAACAGCCACGGAAACGCTAGCGGGCGAATGGCGGCCCAGGAGGCCGCGTTCCGCCACAACGGAATTCATGGCTGCCAGCAAAATCAGGGCGGCCAGAAAATGAACCGATGACAATAGATAGATACCAAGCGGCCTTGACGGTCGCTTCCCGCGACGCGGTTGGCGAGTTTCGTCGCTGGACGAAGGTTGCCGCGTCGGCGGCCGCAATGGCGAAAGAACCGGGCCGGCCGCCAGCGGATCGCCGTAGACCCCGCCGGGCGAAAACAAGTCGTCTCCGGCCGCGAACGCGTCAGGGTAAGGGTCGCTCACATAGACCACCTCGGCCAGCGGAAGCGCCTCAGGCGGCTCGGCCGCGACAGGTTCGGACCACGACGCCGCGGCGGCAGACACCACCGGTTCCACCAGTTCGGCCAGCGGCAGAACCTCGGCCGCCGAGTCGCCGCCGCTGGCATGAGCGACGGCTGGTCGAGTCGATCGAGGCCGCGACGGAGAACGCGACGGAGAAGTCGGCGGACGGGGCGCCGGCGCCGCTTGACGCCTGGCAGGTACGGCCGTGGGTGGCGGCATATCAACCTCCGCCGGCGGCACTAGAAACCGATGTCCGCAGGCACAGACAACGGCCTTGCCAATGCGCCGCCGCTCGCGCGAATAGCCCGCGCCACACTTCGGACATTCAAATCGATCAGGCACAATATCACCTAATTCTTAGCGCCGTGCTCGCCTGAAACGCACTTTCCGATAAGCCCATTCCTCGGCCGCGGCCAGGTCATGCCCCGAAAGCCTTTCTCGCTCGTTTCGTAGTATATCAAAATCCTTGCCGAATAGAAGGAAGTTTTTTAGTAGAAGGGAGAAAGCGTGAACGTCCGTGTAGAAGGATTCGTAAGAATTCTGGCCGTAAACCGACGCCACGGCCCGACTTCTCAGGAAGTCGGCTACAAGGGCCCGTGCGCAATGCGGCCTAGACAAGCGCAATAAAAACCTGTCAATTGAAGCAAGCCCAAGTCGCTTCACAAGATCCATTTAGAGAAAGAGAATGGCCGTCGTTGACGGCGGTGGTGGGCAATGCCCACCCTACAACCACACCATGACAGACCCCTACTTCCAAACCCTGTTTGCCGAGCGCATCGGCGGCGCCAACTACGGCAAAGGGACCGAAATTTACAAGTTCGAGAAGATCAAACGCGCCAAACGCAAAGCCCTGGCCGATCACCCCGAACGCACGCTGGTCGATTTCGGCATCGGCGAAAATGACGAACCGGCCGATGAATCGGTGCGCGCCGTCATGGCCGCTGAAATCCACAAGCCGGAAAACCGCGGCTACGCCGACAACGGCATCACCGCCTTCAAAGAAGCGGTCGCTCGTTTCATGCAGCGGAATTTTGACGTGCCGCTCGATCCGGTGAAAGAGGTCAATCACTCGATCGGTTCCAAGCCGGCGTTGGCCATGCTGCCGGCGGCTTTTATCAACCCCGGCGACATCACGCTGATGACCGTGCCCGGCTACCCGGTGGCCGGCACGCATACCAAATACTACGGCGGCGAAGTCCATCGCTTGCCGCTCTTGGCCGAGAACGACTTCTTTCCCGACTTGGACGCCATTGGCCCCGACGTGCGGCGGCGCGCGAAACTGCTGGTACTGAACTATCCGAACAGTCCCACCGGCAAGCTGGCCACGCGTGATTTCTACAGCCGCGTGATCGACTTCGCCCGGCAGAATCAGTTGGTGGTGGTGCAAGACGCCGCCCATGTCTTGCTCAGTTTCGAGAGCGAACCGCTCAGTTTTTTACAGGTTCCGGGCGCCAAGGACGTGGGCGTGGAAGTGCATTCGCTCTCGAAGGGCTTTCACATGATCGGCTGGCGCATGGGCTGGGTCTGCGGAAACGAGCGCATCGTGCAGGCCTTCGCCGACATTAAAGACAACAGCGACTCCGGCCAGTTCATCGCCGTGCAAAAAGCGGCGGCGGCCGCCCTCGACAACGACGACATTCCGCGCCGCGCGCGGCAAAAGTACCGCCGGCGGCTGGAAAAGCTGGTGGCCGTGCTGAGGCGCGTCGGGTTTGATTGCTCCCTGCCCGGCGGCACGTACTTTCTTTATACGCGCAGCCCGCGCGGCGTGAGCGGCGGGCCGCGTTTTGAGACGGCCGAGGCGGCCAGTCAGTATTTGATCACCGAGCACTCGATTTGCACGGTCCCCTGGGACGATGCCGGCGGCTTTTTGAGATTCAGCGTCACCTACGAGGCCCCCGACGAAGCCGCTGAAGACGCATTAATGCGTGAAACCGAGGCCAGATTAAAGCAGACTCCCTTGGAATTCTAACGTATACTTTACGGCGCGTGGATTAGGCTTGTGAGACTCACAGCTTGTTTATCCGGGCGAGACAGGACATCTGACCGGTTTTAGAAAGCTACGGGCGAGATGGATTGACGCCACAACCGGGCTTGCCCCGGTGGAGCGATGATTGACCGCTAAAAGGATGGCGACTCACATTATTCTTCCGGTTTCCCGCATTGCGTCCGCCGCCGCAGGCGGCGGACGCAATGCGGAAACCGGGGGCGCTTGCCGCGGCATTGCCGTTCTAGCGGTCAATCACCGCTCCACCGGCATGAAGCCGGATGGTGGCGGCTCGGTTTGATTCTTCCAATCCGTTTCGGGAACGTCTGACCTCGCGCAAGCACTTACTTTTCGCGGGG
>DASVGM010000732.1:0-3955 GCA_036379555.1 Pirellulales bacterium
ATCGGCATTTCCGTCCAGCCATCAGGAAAGTCGGTGGAGGTGGTGAGCACGGCGATCGGCACGACCATCTCTTGCGGGTTCAGGCCGCCGTGATAGCCGTTCTTCTTGACGCCGAAGCGTACTTTCTCCGTCCACGGAGCGATCAGTCGGCGCCCTTCGACGCCAACACGTGCACCTTCGATTCTGAGTTCCCGCGGAGACGGCTTGCCGTCATCGACCCGCCACCGCTCCCCGCCTTCGGCCGCTTGGCCTTCCATCTGACAATCGAGCACATGGCCGTGGTCACTGAGCAAGATCACGATTCGATGCGCGTTGGCTGCTTCGTGCAAGAGCGATGGCAACACCTTGATCTCGTCCCGCGTCCAACGGGTGTCGATCTGCTCTCCCTTCAGCAAATGGTCGTCAACGGCATTGACGACGACGCCCACGACCTTACGGTGGGACGAACCGATCGCATCGCGAACTTCCGCGGCCAACACGGCGTCTTCCGTCTGTTGCAAGGAAACTTTGTGGAACAGGATCGGCGGATAACCGGGGCGGCAGCGCGCCAGCAATTCAGGGTGCTCGGCAAAGCCTGGTCGCTCGTCTTGGGCAGAACCTTGCCGCAAACGGCCAGACAGCAGGCTCGTGCGCGAGAACTCCGTCACCGAAGGAATCGTCGCGATCGCGGGCCGATTCAAAGTCCGGCCGGGCTCGCAGGCGGCGAACCATTCATGACGAGTCACGTCGGCAAGCAGCTCGCGACACACGGCGACGCTCATGCCGTCGATGACGATGACCAACACGGGGTTCTTAGCGGCCAGCGGGGCCACAACCTGCTCCAAGACTCGCTCGACTGGGATGATGTCGTCGCCTGTTGAGCCGGCCGCCGTCCAGTCACGCAGCAAAACGGCAAACTCACGAGATTGCTCTTCCCGAATCTTCGTCACTTCGTCAAACAGACGGGCGAAGGCCCTGGAAAGTTCCGGCACTGGGTCGCCGGAACGCAAAACCAGGCGTGCCCAATCGACAAACCCGCCTTCGCGCAACTGCCCGGCGGCCGCCTCCGCGAAGGAACCCGCTTTCGCGGGGCCTTCCTGCCGGCGCTGACCCAGCCAACGCACTAATCTCATGGCCATCTCGACGCGCTGCAGCCGCCGACGTTGATCCTCCTCTCCGGCCAAGGCGTGTTCCCGTATCTGTTCGCGGCTTTGCCGCAAAGCTTTGAAGTCGGCCGTAGGGCGGGCATTGCCCACCCTACCAGAACCTTCCATGATCTCGGCGAGCTGGCTGCCGAGCCGGGCCAGTCGCTGATCAAATCCCAACGGGGACGTATTGCCGAGATAGGCGAATCCTTCCGCCTGAACTTCGCGCAGAATCTCATCCGCCCGCGCAAGTTGCTGATGTTGAACCTTGTTGTCGGTGAGCTGCAACCTGACCACCTCGCCGGCCGCGGCCGACCAGCGCTCGACGACAACCCGGTCTGGCGTGTCACCGCCCAGGTAGCGCTGCTCCAGCTTGCCAGCCGCCCTTTCGAGTCGGCCGGCAGCCGACGCATGGTAGACCACGCCAAGGGCCAGGCCCAGCGGCAGCGCATCGGGCGTCTCGCTCCGTGCGACGCATCGCAGGATCACTTTAGCGACAGGGCCAGCCTTTTCGGCGAGCCACGCGGCGGCGCCATCGCGAAACACGTCGGCGGCCTGTTGGAACCGCCGCACAGCGTCGGCGTCAATCGACCACTTAAGTATTGCCGTCGCATCGGGGTTCTCGGCGGCCAGTCCGATTGTTCTTTGCAGCAGCAGCGACCAAACCATATCCGCATCGACAAACCCACCTCTGGCCGGCGGATAATCGCGCGCAGGAAAGAGCTTGAGCAGCGCGTCGGCGATCCAAGGGTGTTGAATCAGCCGAGGGTCGATTTCCCTTGCCTGGAAGAACGATCGTACGATGTCCCAACGGTTGATCGAGAACAACTGCCGCTTCGTCAGCCGCAGCAGAATATCTTGACTGAGGTCACTCTCATCCAAGGTGGTGAGCAAAACCTTCGTGGCACCGCTCTCGGTTCGTTCTCGCAGGGCGAGCCGCATCGCCAACGGAGAGTCGCACTGATAAATCAGGTACGTCTGATCGCCGTCCGATTTCTTGTTGTCCCCGATCCAGCGGCCAGCCGTGTGGATGCCGATGGGCCGCACTTTATCGACCTTCCGGCGGATGGATTCCACACGCGCTTTGATCTGGCTGAATGTTGGCGTTGCGCTATTCATAATTCAGGAAACTCAACCACTCATGATTCAGGTCGCAACTGTTAAGTCGAATTCGCGGCCACAGGCCGCTGCCGACCGCGAGAAGTCAGATGGGCCTCGCTAAATTGATGTTCCCACGAATCGGGTTTTCGTGCAAGTTGTGGCCATCATGGATGGCCAAACGCTGATCGCGCGGTTCGCAGCACTCGAAGCAAAAAGTGTCCGAAACGTCATCCCGCGTCGTAAAGGCAAGCAAGATCGCCGCCGCAAGCGATTTTGAAAACACCCCGGCGTGTTCCGCCCAGAACCCGCGCCCGACGCGGAGACCATTCACCACGACGTGCGTCTCGACCAGTGCCCGCATTGCGGCACGTTGTCGCCGCCCTTGAACAGCAGTTAGGGCGGACGCGGCATCGCCGCATGACGGCCACTATCGGCGCCGTCGCGCTCCGGCATTTCAAGATGGCTGCGCATCCGACTGATCCAACGATACGAGGCTTTGAACGAAGAAATGGAACTCGGCCAAACCGACGGGCCATTCAATCATACCAGCAACGCGCTGCGCGCGAAGCCGTGCAGCGCCAGGCTGACAAAGCGATGGGCGCGCTCCTCTCGATCGCTTGACGCCGGCGACTCCGTTGCGAGCCAGTCGGCAAGCAGCCGGTTGAGAGAAGAAAGGTCATGTGTGCCGTCGAGATGTTCGAGTATCTGCCGTGAGGGTTTGCCCATCGGCACGGTTTCCAGCCGCAGATTGACGACATTGCCGCCGTCGCGGGCGCGCAGCCGCGCGTAGGGGCTGGCCACCGGAAACTCGGCCACGTCGGTGCGAAAGGCCGGCTCACCCAGCGAGAACTCCACCAGGCCCGACGCATGGCAGTGCAGCAAGCGGGCGGCGAGCGAATCGGCGGCGGCATCATCCGGCGACTGGTCGCCGAGCTGCGTCCGCGCCGCCGCGAGCAGGTCGTCAAACGAAACCGGCAAAGGCCAGAGCTTGGACAACATGCCCATCGCCGCCTTCAAAAGCGGATCGTGCGTGACGAGCGTCGCCCCGGCCCCGCCGACGAACTGTTCCGACTCGCCGGCTTCGGCGCCGCCCGGCTTTGGCTTGACGGCGGCCGCGATGTAAAACCGTTTCACCGCGTCGCGCCGCAAGACGTGATCGAGCGCGATGGTTTCATGGCAGAGCAGGGTTTGGCGGAACATGCGGTTGCGCATGAAGTCCATGTACTGTTCGATATGCAGCAGGTCGGGCGAAATCCGCCGTAGCGTCTGCTCCGCTTCGGCGCCGAAACGCGCGGCCATCATGGCCCCGACATGCGCTTCGGCCAGGTATTGCAGTCCTTTGGCCGCCGCCCGCTCGGCGAACTGGTGAAAGTAAACCGGTTCGTTGCATTCCTCGAGGTGTTCGTGCAGCAGGTAGCTGTCGGGCGTCTGGGCGAGAACGGCCAGTTCCTGGCGGAGCAACATCGAGTAGCCGTCCACGCCTTGCCGTGCCGACTGCACCAGGAAATGAAGCAACTTACGGGCTTCGCTGATTCGTTCGCTCGGATCGGTGAGGCGATCGGTGTGGTAGCAGAGCATCTCGCGAATGGCGCCGCGTGCGTGCCAGCCGGGAAACGTGTTGTAGCTCACGTAGGCCACGCCATTGGCCGATAGGTTTTTGCGGCAGATTTCGAGAATCTTATCCTGCACGTCGGCCGGCACCCAGGAGTAAACCCCATGTGCCAGAATGT
>DASVGM010000733.1:0-6249 GCA_036379555.1 Pirellulales bacterium
GCATTGCCCACCGTGAATTCATGGTGGGCAATGCCCACCCTACGGGCCTTTGGTTGATTTTCGGATCGCCTCTAAAAGTGCCGAGTAAAACTGCCGCGTTCTTGGAGGATGGGCTTCCTGGCCCGTCACCATTTACGGTGACGGGGCTAGGAAGCCCATCCTTCAGTTACGGTCGTTTATCGTTTTGTCAGGCGCTCTAAGGAAAGAACCCGTACGTTCTCAGTTTGAGTGAAGGAAAGAGTCGACATGGCCAAAGCCGCGAAAACGAAAACAACGCCTAAATCCAAGCCAGCCAAGGCACTTAAGCCCAACACGGCCGCGGCCGACAAACTGCTTAAAGGGGCCAAAAAGGTCTCCAAGAATGGTGAAAAACCCCGCGCCAAGCCCGGCCGCGAGAAGTATGTCTACTCGTTCGGCCCCAACGGCACCGATGGCGACGCCGGCATGAAGAACTTGCTCGGCGGCAAGGGCGCCAACCTGGCCGAAATGACAAAGATCGGCCTGCCCGTGCCGGCCGGCTTCACCATCGGCACCAATGTCTGCACGTATTATTACGATCACAAGCGGAGCTACCCGCCCGAACTGCGCAAGCTGGTCGATCAGGCGATGGCCAAGATCGAAAAGGAAATGGGCGCCAAGTTCGGTTCGACAAGCAATCCGCTCTTGGTTTCTTGCCGCTCGGGCGCCCGCGAGTCGATGCCCGGCATGATGGACACCGTGCTCAACATCGGCCTCAACGATGAGACCATCGAAGGGCTGATCAAACAATCGGGCGATGCGCGTTTCGCCTGGGATAGCTACCGCCGCTTCGTGCAGATGTATGGCGACGTGGTGCTCGACATGAAGCCCAAGACCAAAGAGGCGCACGACCCCTTTGAAGAGTTGTTGACCGCCAAAAAGCATCACGCCGGCGTCAAGCACGACCACGAGTTGACGGCCGAGCAGCTTAAAGAGCTGGTCACCGAGTTCAAGCGGGCCATCAAGGAAGGCACTGGCAAGGATTTTCCGACCGATCCAATGGATCAGGTCTGGGGCGCCATCGGCGCCGTGTTTGGAAGCTGGATGAACGATCGGGCGGTGGTCTATCGCCGCACCTACGGAATTCCGCACGAGTGGGGCACCGCCGTCAACGTGCAGGCGATGGTTTTTGGCAACCTCGGCGACGACTGCGCCACCGGCGTGGCCCTGACGCGCGACGTGGCCATCGGCAAGCCCGGCATCAACGGTGACTATCTGATCAACGCCCAGGGCGAAGACGTGGTCGCCGGCATTCGTACGCCGAAGCGCATCGAAGAAACGCTGGAAGGCGACATGCCCGCCTCGTTCAAGCAGTTGAAAGAAATCGGCCGCAAGCTGGAGAAGCATTATAAAGAAGTGCAAGACCTCGAATTCACGGTGCAAAAGGGCCGCGTTTGGATGCTGCAAACGCGCAACGCCAAGCGCACCGGCTTCGCCGCCGTGCGCATCGCCGTCGATCTGGTGAACGAGGGCTTGATTTCCAAAGACGAAGCCCTGCGTGCCAGGCGCATCCCGGCCGACGATCTCAACCAGCTTCTGCAACCGGTTTACGATCAGCAATCGAAGAAAAAGGCCAACGCCGAAGGGCGTTTACTGGCCAAGGGCATCAACGCCGGTCCTGGCGCGGCGGCGGGCAAAATCTGCTTCCATGCCTCCGATGCGGAAGAATTGTGGCAGAAGAACAGCAAGGTCGAGCTGATTCTCGTGCGTCGCGAAACCAGTCCCGAAGACCTACGCGGTATGAAGATCGCCAAAGGCATTCTGACGGCTTTCGGCGGCGCCAGTTCGCATGCCGCGCTGGTCAGCCGGCAAATGGGCAAAGCTTGCATCGTCGGCTGCGGCGCCTTGGAAATCGACTACCACAAAAAGACCGTCAGCGTGGGCGACAAGGTGCTTCACGAGGGCGACGTCATCGCCATCGACGGCTTCACGGGCGAAGTCTTTCAGGGCGAAGTCGAGGCCCGGCCGAGCGAGGTGCTGCAGGTGCTTTTGTACAAGACACTCAAGCCGGAGCAGTCGGAAACCTACACTCGCTATGCGCAGCTTATGACGTGGGTCGATCAGGCCCGCCGGCTCAAGGTGCGCACCAATGCCGATGAACCCAAGCAGGCCAACGAAGCCATCGCCTTCGGCGCCGAAGGCATCGGCCTCTGCCGCACCGAGCACATGTTCTTCGGACACATCGCCGAGTTTCGCCAGATGATTCTGGCCGACACATTGGAAGACCGCGAAAAGGCGCTCACCAAGCTGCTGCCGTTTCAGCGTGAGGATTTCGACGGTCTCTTCCGGGCGATGCACGGCAAACCGGTGACGATTCGCCTGCTCGATCCGCCGTTGCACGAGTTTTTGCCGCACGAGCGCGCCGAGCAGGAGACGCTGGGCAAGAAGATCGGCATTTCGGCCGAGACGATCGCGCGGCGCGTCCATGAACTGCACGAGGTCAATCCGATGCTCGGCCACCGCGGTTGCCGCTTGGGCATTGTTTACCCGGAGATCACACGCATGCAGGCCCGCGCCATTTTCGAGGCGGCCTGCGACGTGAAACGCGACAAGATCGATGTCTTCCCCGAGGTGATGGTTCCGCTGGCCGGCTTTTTGGCTGAGTTTAAGGACCAGGAAAAAATCGTTCGCGAAACGGCCGAGGCGGTGTTCGCGGAGAAGGGGGTGAAGGTGGCGTATTTGGTGGGCACGATGGTGGAGGTGCCTCGCGCGGCGATTCGCGCGGAGGAGATCGCCAAGGGGGCGGAATTCTTCAGTTTTGGCACCAACGACCTGACGCAAACGACGCTGGGCATGAGCCGCGACGACTACGCCGGCTACATCAACTACTATCGCGAGCACGACATTGTGCCGAACGACCCCTTCCAGACGATCGACATCGACGGCGTGGGCCACTTGATGCGTCTGGGCGTGGAGGGCGGCCGCGCGAGTCGGCCGAAACTGAAGGTCGGCATCTGCGGCGAGCACGGCGGCGACCCGGCCAGCGTGATGTTCTGCCACGAGATCGGGCTGGACTATGTAAGTTGCTCGCCCTTCCGCGTGCCCATTGCCCGGCTTGCCGCGGCGCAAGCGGCGGTGGCCGAGAAGTTGGCCAAGAAAAAATAATCTTGGAGTGCGGTGATTCATCACCGCTTTCCTTCGCGGCTTAACGCCTTGGGAGGTTACCGATGTCCTTCTCGCGTTTTCGCGGTTGTTGGTCGGCCATTGGTGGTACATTGGTCTGCGCACTCGTTGTCGGCTTCCTCGATGTGGTCAGCGACGGCAGTTGCCTTTGTTCAGCGATGATTTGCCCGATTTGGTTGGTCGTTGCCGTGGTGCGGTCTGTACTACAGCGACCGGGATGGGGCGTGGCCGGCGCTCGCATCTTCATTCCCATTGTCACGCTGTTGCTCGCTGTCGCGAATTACCGCGTGCAAAAAACGATCGCCGTGGGCAATGCGGCGCTACTGATCGAAGCGTGCGAGCAATATCGAGCAAACAACGGATCGTACCCAAAGCACCTCAAGGATCTCGTCCCGCGCTACTTGAGATCGGTTCCAAGGGCGAAGTATTGTTGCTTATGGGGCGAGTTCGCTTACTTTGCGTCGAACAGGCCGCTACTTCTCTGGTACGATCTTCCACCATTTGGGCGCTGGGTGTACAACTTTGAAAAGCGCCGTTGGCGCTACCTCGATTAGCTGATGGGGCTGTTGGCATTGAAACTACCGTCATGCTCCGACGTTTTCAGTTCAATCTGCGCGCGCTGCTTTGGTTGACCGCAGTGTTCGCATTCTACGCGGCGGGCTGTCCGGAAGCCCCGGTTATCCACTTTGACCCCCACCTTTCGCAGGAGATGAAGATCATGGCAAACAGTTTGGTGAACCGCGCGTCCGGCCGCCGGCGCCGCTTGTTGCTACAATGAGCGTGTCACCTCTCAACGAGCGACGGCATGTCAAGCCTCACTTCCAACCCAGCGACGACCGTAACGGGCAACCGCCCGCGCGAGCGCGTGCTGATCGCCGGCGCACTGGGGCTGGTGGTCTGCCGCGTGATTTCGGCCACTCATAGCGTGGCCGCAATGGTGTGGGGCGATCTGCGCAGGTCGTCTTGCATCGGCGACCTGGCAGGTCGCCCTACTACGGCATTGTGTCGTTTGCGCTCGCATGAGGTCGACCGCTCTTTACCGATCAGGTCGCCGCGCCTATCCTTCAAGAATCGGGAATGTTTTTAAACCACACACCCGGATAGGAACGTGGCCGATGGCCGAAAAGGCTTCGGGAGAAGTATTGCTGGAAAGGATGGTACGGGCCGTGGAGAAAGTCCGTGATCGCCTGCTGCGCGCCACTCGCGTGCTCGAAGCGGCGGGCGTGCCTTACGCCGTGGTGGGCGGAAACGCCGTGGCGGCCTGGGTGGCCGAGGTCGATCCGGCCGCGGTGCGCAACACGCAGGATGTCGATATTCTGCTCAGGCGGCACGATCTGGACCGGGCCATTGCCGCCATGAGCGAGGCGGGCTTTCTTTACCGGCACATGGCGAGCGTTGATATGTTCCTGGACGGCGCAGGCGCCAAAGCTCGCGACGCTGTACACATCGTCTTCGCCCAAGAAAAAGTTCGCGATGCCGATCCGTTGCCGGCCCCCGACGTCGTGGAGTGCGAGCCCAGCGAGCGTTTTCGGTTGCTCAAGCTCGACGCGCTTGTCCGAATGAAATTGACGTCATTTCGACGGAAGGACCAGGTGCATCTACTGGACATGCTCGACGTGGGTTTGATTGACTCATCGTGGCTTGCCAAACTTCCGCACGAGCTGGCGCCGAGGCTGCAAGAATTGATCGACCATCCCGATTGAGGCGATAGGGCTTTGCACTTGGCGCTATTGCCGCCAACCGCTAAAAGGCAATGGTGGGGGCCATAACTCCGAACCAGATTCGCCAGACCCGTGACCGCCATCCTGGGCATTTCGGCTTTCTATCACGACTCGGCGGCGGCGCTGGTGGTCGATGGCCAAATCGTGGCCGCCGCTCAGGAAGAACGCTTCACGCGGCGCAAGCACGACGCGCGTTTTCCGGCACACGCGGTGGAGTATTGTCTCAGCGAAGCGCGCCTGCGGGCCGACGAGCTCGACTACGTCGCCTTCTACGAAAAACCGCTGGTTAAGTTCGAGCGGCTGCTGCAAACCTATCTGGCCGGCGCCCCGGTCGGGCTGGCCAGTTTCCGCATGGCCATGACCGTCTGGCTCAAAGAGAAACTCTTTCTGCGCCGCTCCATCCGCCAAGGTCTGGGCGCCGCGCCCCGTCGCCCATTGGTGTTTCTCGATCACCATGAAAGCCATGCCGCCAGCGCGTTCTTTCCCAGCCCCTTTGACGAGGCGGCCATTCTCACGCTCGATGGCGTCGGCGAGTGGACCACCACCGCCTGCGGCGTCGGCCGCGGCAATCGCATCGAGCTGACGCACCAACTGAAGTTTCCGCATTCGCTCGGTTTGCTCTATTCGGCCTTCACTTATTACTGCGGCTTCAAGGTCAACAGCGGCGAATACAAGCTGATGGGCCTCGCGCCGTATGGCTCGCCCGTGTACGCGGACACGATCTACAAACATCTGCTCGATCTCAAGCCCGACGGCACTTTTCGCCTGAACATGCGGTATTTCAACTACTGCCACGGGCTGACCATGACCAACCGCCATTTCGATCGCCTGTTTGGCGGCCGGCCACGGGCGCCGGAATCGACGCTCGAACAGCGGCATTGCGACTTGGCGGCCAGCATTCAGGCGGTGACGGAAGAAGTGCTGCTGCGACTCGGACGCGACGTGCATGCCCGCACCGGACAAAAGCGATTGGCGCTGGCCGGCGGCGTGGCATTAAACTGCGTGGCCAACGGCCGCTTATTGCGTGAAGGGCCGTTCGACGAAATTTGGATTCAACCGGCGGCCGGCGACGCGGGCGGAGCGCTGGGGTCGGCGTTGTTCGTCTGGCATCAGCTCTTAGACCGTCCGCGGCAGGCCGATCCACGCGATTCGCAGCAGGGCAGTTTGCTTGGCCCGAAGTTTGCTAACGATGACGTTGCCGCGGTGGTGGCGTCGGCCGGGGCCGACGCGGTGCGCTTTGACGATGAGGGCGAGTTGATCGAGCATGTGGCGCGGCTATTGGCCGACGAGAAAGTAGTCGGTTGGTTTCACGGACGCATGGAATTTGGCCCGCGAGCGTTGGGCGCTCGCAGCATTCTGGGCGACGCGCGTTCGCCCAAGATGCAAG
>DASVGM010000734.1:0-23282 GCA_036379555.1 Pirellulales bacterium
CCGCTCGACGGGGGCAAGCCCCGATCGTGGCGGAATGAATCTAGTATCAAGCAAGTCGGTGCGCAACAACCGATTTTGCACAGGCCAGCGCAGCACTCCGAACCGCCACTTTCCTAAAAGACGACGGCTCAGAGGCTATGCGAAAACTCGCCGTGGGGCGGGCCGCCGGCCCGACTAGAAGCAAAAGACGGCTCGGCGAGCCGCCCCACGATACGCCGCCGCGGCGAAATCCGAGTTTTCGGATAGCCTCTCACAGATCGCTTCCCGGCAACGCCTCCGTGGGAAACGCCTCTCTCCAAACTTCCTCAAGGGCGTCCATCACGGATAGATGTTGCGCCCATTGCCGCAAATACGTCCGGTCGAGATTCTCGCGTTGCAACCGAAGGAGTGAAACGCAATCAACGCGGTCGATGATTCTGCCGGCCAAAAGTTTGTGCAAGATCAAATCTTCACAGGCGAGCACAAACAGCGCGACATCAAGCCCGGCAAGCTGAGCCGGCACGCGGCGAGCGAGTGCCTGGTGTTGATAGGGACATTCGGCCAGCAGCAGATCGATTTGCAAATCGAGAAAGGCGTCGGGAGGCTCATACACGCATTGAACGATTCGTAGACGGCCGAGACTGGCGACGGCAGGTTGGCGTCGTGGGCGGATGCCCGCGGCGCGCAATTGCCCCAGCAGTTCGTCTTCGCTGTTTCCCTCCAGCCCCACCAAGAGATCGACGTCGCGCGTGGCGCGCACGTATTTCCACGATGCCAAGGCGATGCCGCCCATGACCGCCATTCGCATGCCCGCGGCATCGAGCGTTTTCCAGACGTGCGCCAGCGCGGTGAGTAAAACGTCAGCTACCATCTTCCTTCCATGCGGCATCGAGCCGGCGGAGCATGCGAAACAACGCCTGGTCGTGATCTTCCATCTGCCGCCAATACCAGCGGCGATAAGCGGCCCGCAGATCGCCGTCGGGGCCGATTTCGCGCCGCAACGCCGCCAGCAGAAACTCATCGCAAGCGTTCATCAGATCGATCCACATTTCCACGCACTGCGACGGAGTGGCGGCGCTCGATACTTGTGGTTCGAGGCTCGTCGGGTTGGCGGATTCCGCCGGCGGTGGGTTCGTCGTCATGCCGGACTCCATTCATTTCGCGCGATTCAAAATCGCGTCGCGAAGCTGGCCGACACGCTCCAGGTCGATGCCCGGCGGATCGTGGCTGAGAAGCCAGTCGACGTCCTCCAACGCGCGCCGCCCCTGACCGCTTTGATAGCGGTAAAACGCGCGATACATGTGGTCGTCGGGCGAGTCGGGCGCGATCGTCAAAATCGCGTCGAGATAGCGCAGCAAGGCGGGCATGTCGCGTTTGCGGCCCGCGTTCGATTGTAAGTTGTGTAGCACGCGCACCAGAATGGATTTCTTCGTCACCGGCTTCAAGTGGCTGTCGTCCAACGCTTGGCCGGTGGCGCCCAGCACGCGCGCTTGTGCTTGTTCGCGCGTCAGCCGTTGCCCGCGTTCAAACACGTCGATCAATTGCCGTTCGCCCATAGGCGGTTGCCAGCCCACCACAAAATGGCCGGGCAAGCCGACGCCCGCCACGTCAAGCCCCAGCCGCCGTGCCAGCTCCATGTACACCAGCGAGAGCGTAATCGGAATGCCCTCGCGGTCGTCGAGCACTTCATTGATGTAGCTATTGCGGCGGTTGTAATAGTCGCCGCGGCTGCCGTGAAAACCATTGTCGTTAAACAAATACTCGTCGAGCGCCTTGAGCTTGGCCGCTTCCTCGGCGTCGGCCGCCAGGCGGCCCTTTAGTTCGTTGGCCATGCGATCAAATTGCTCCCGATAGGCGGGCACGTCGAGCTCATCGTTGTCGAGCCGGGCGATCAACAGCGCCGCGAAGATGACGTCGATGGCGGCCTCGTCTCGCGCCAACTCACGGGTCAACTCGTCAAGCACGCGCCGCTCATAAACGGCCGCCGCCACCTGCCGAACGTGCGCGGCCTGTCGTTCGAGCTTCTTGGCTCGATCGCGCAGTACGGCCACCGCCGCCGCGCCCTCGGGCGCCAAGCGGTCGATCAAGTCGCCATCCAGTTCGCCGGGCGAAACGCCGGCCAGCGCTTCCTCCACGCGGTCGACCACCGCCTGGTCGGTTTGCGGCGCGGCTATCTCCTTGCCCAACTGAAACTCTTTGAATTCGGCGCGCGTGTCGCGAAACTTGGCCAGCCCCGCCCGGCCGGGATTTGGCTGGGCGCGCGTCGATTGAATCACCAAATGACCGTTGACAAAGCAGTCTACCTTTTCGCGATCGACGCGCACCTTGAGCGTGTTCCAGCCGCCGGGCAAATAGTCGGGACTGGGGCGCTCATCGAGCACGTGCCAGGTGGTGACATCCGGCCCGTCGAACTGCGTCAAGCGGAGCTTGCCCGCGCTGGGATAAAACCCAAAATGCCGATCGCCGCCGTCGCTGGCGAAGATAAGGCCCGCCGCGCCGGCCTCGTCGTCGAGCCGCACCGTCACGGCAATTTCATAGGGAACGGCGGGAACTTCTTGTTTCGACAGACACAGGGTTCGCCCGCCAAAACCCTGGCCAGCGCCTTCGGCCACCAGCTTGCCGGCCTTCTGTCGCCAGCGGCCGCCGAACAACGGCGTCCAGCGGTCGGCATCGGGCGCGCCCAATGCCAACCAACGCGACATCGGCACGGGGTTCGGTTTTTCCAGCAGCGGCTTGAGGCGATTGATGGCGACCGCGAAGCCCAGATTCGGCGTGACTTGCGATTTCATTGTCAGCAGGCCGTGAACGCGGCCGTCGAGGTCGAGCAACGGGCCACCGCTGTTGCCCGGCTCAATCGGAATGGCAAGCTGGATCATTTGCCGGCCCTCGATTTCGCGTTGCCCGGAAACAATGCCGGTAACGACGCTGTGCGTCAAGCCATGTGGATTTCCCACCGCCACGATCGGCTGCCCTTGCTTGAGCGTATCGGAATCGCCCAGTTCGAGCGGCGTCAGATCGTGGGCGTCAATGCGCAACAAGGCCAGATCGGCGACTCGGTCAGAAGCTTCCACGACAGTCACTTCGTGGCGTTTGCCATCGGCGGTTTCGACAGAAATCGGTCTCGCCTCGCCGATCACGTGCAGATTGGTGGCGATGAGCCCGTCACGATCAACAGCAAACCCGGTGCCCAGCCCTTCGCGCTGGCCGTCGCGGCCGGCGAAGGTGATAATCACGACCGAAGGCCGCACTTTGGCGAACAGTTTTTCGACCGAAGTTGGCGACTGCGACGCAGGCGATTGAGCTGCGGGCATCGGCGCGTCGTCGGCTCGCGAAACACCGCCAAGCGAGGCGATGATCCACATTGACCAGGCCGTCAAGAGCCGAATAGCAAAGTAACGCTGGGGTATCATCGCACTGAATCTCTGAATGGCCGTTCGCCCGTTTGCGGTTATTATAAACCGCCGAAGCGCCGACCGCCAAGCAACCCCTTAACCCGCATTGCGCACCAGCCCCGGAGAAGGCGTGACAATGTGTGTAGTTGAAGATGCCCTCGGCTTGCCCGAGGGAGTTTTCACGTTGGCCGTCTACACCGGCGACCTTTCCCAAACTCCCGATTTTCCGCCGCTTGGCCGCCTTCGGCGGCCAAGCGGCGGAAAATCGGAGAACGGATTGGTGGCAAATGCCTCGTGTAGACGGCCAACGCGATTCTCCACCCGGCAAGCGGGTGGCATCAACGGTCCAACGCCGCCGCGACGAAACGAAGTGACAACTGTCAACCTTTCAAGTTGCGATTTGAGACGATGCCGGCCGGTGAATCATCCGGACTAATCCAGATCCGGGCACGTCCAGCCGGCATCGCGGCACATTTCGCAGCCGTCGCCCCGGCAATACTTGCACCGCCGCGTCGGCCGCGTGGCCGCCAGCGCGTCGGCCGCCTCGGCGAGATGCGAACGAAATTCATCGAGCCGCATGGCGCTCAAAAAGCGCCCGCCCGGACCCGCGGCCAAGCGCTCCCCCTCGGTTTGGACGCGACGCACGTGCGCAAGCACCAGATCAAAGGCACTGGCGCAGGACAGCGCCGCCACGATCAGGTCGGCCGGCAGAGCGCCGGCCGCGTCGTTCGGCGCGGCGCGGCGCTTGCCGTCTTGACCCAGCCGCCCGGAAAAGCACCCCCCTTCTGGCCAACTGCCCGAATCGGGCAGTTGACGCCGCACATCTTCCACCAACCCCTGTCCAACGCCGCAAGTCTTTGCGACCCAACGAGTTGACTTTTGCGACCACTCCTCGTCGGCCAGAATGGTTTCGACGGCGCGGCGCTTGTCTTGGTTCGTGCGCCGCAGGCCGTGCGTGGCGTTCGCTTGCACCGCCAGCAGAATGGCGTCGCGCAAGCTCCCCTCATGCACCTGGCAGTCGATCGTCGGCTGTTCCGATGGCAATTGCAACCGGGCATGCAGCCGATGAAAACCATCGGCCAACCAGTAATCTTTTTGGTCGTAGACGACGATCACCGGCGGAAAGACCGCCCCCTCGCGCATCTGATCGGCCGCGCGGCAAGCGACCGTGGAGTTTGACTTGCCGCCGCAGACCGAGCAGCCGATCGAGCGCCCGGCGCCGGGCGGCCAAGGGCTGCCCGAAGTGTTTTACGATCCGCGGGCATTGGAGCCCGCGGCCGAAAAGCGCGCCTGCCTGCACGCCAAGTGCGTTGTCGTCGATGCCTCGCCGTTTTCGTATCGTCAGCGAACGTCACCAAGGCGGCCCAGGAGCGAAACATCGAAGTCGGCCTGCTGATTCGTTCGCCTGCCTTGGCACAGGGGCTGGTGCGGCACTTCGAGACACTGTTGGAGGCAAAGGCGCTCAGCGCGGCGTTTTGAAGCTCGATGTGTAACGGAATTCGTGAGAATTCTGGCGGTAATCTGTTCACGGCGGCCCGACTTCTCACGAAATCTGCTACGAACCGGGGGCGGCGGTTCAACTCCTGATGGCCCTTGGCCGGCAAGTGAATTTGCGACAGTCTGAATCGCGGTTATTTCATGTTCATGCTCATCAAGAACTCGGCGTTGCTCTTGGTCTTTGCCAACCGCGTGGTGAGCAGCTCCATCGCGTCCACGGGACTCATGTCGTTCAGCACGCGGCGCAAAATGCAGATACGGCGATGCTCCTCGGGGTCGAGCAGCATCTCCTCGCGGCGCGTGCCGCTGCGGTTGATGTCGATCGACGGCCAAACGCGTTTGTCCACCAGCTTGCGATCGAGCACGATCTCCAGGTTGCCGGTGCCCTTGAACTCCTCAAAAATCACCTCGTCCATCTTGCTGCCCGTGTCGATCAGCGCGGTGGCCAGAATGGTCAGCGAGCCGCCTTCTTCCACCTTGCGCGCCGCGCCGAAAAACCGCTTGGGCTTTTGCAAGGCGTTGGCGTCGACGCCGCCGGACAGAATCTTTCCGGAATGCGGCACCTCGGCGTTCCAGGCGCGCGCCAGCCGCGTGATCGAATCGAGAAAGATCACCACGTCGTGGCCGTATTCGACCATTCGCTTCGCCTTCTCGATCACCATCTCCGAAACTTGCAAGTGCCGGGCCGACGGCTCGTCGAACGTCGAGCTAATCACCTCGCAGTTCGGCCCTTTCACCTGACGCTCCATGTCGGTCACTTCCTCCGGGCGCTCGTCGATCAAGAGCATGATGACGTACACCTCAGGATGATTGGTGAGCACGCTCTTGGCCATTTTTTGCAGCAAAATGGTTTTGCCGGCGCGCGGCGGACTGACGATCAAGCCGCGCTGGCCGAAACCGATCGGCACGATCAGATCGACCACCCGCATGTTCACTTCGTCGGCCTCGACCTCCAGCACCACGCGCTTGTCGGGATGCAGCGGCGTGAGATCGTCGAAAAAGACTTTTTCGGTCAGTACGTTGGGGTCTTGATAGTTGATCGCCTCGACGCGCAACAGCGCGAAGTAACGCTCGCTTTCCTTGGGCGGGCGAATTTGGCCCGAAACCGTGGCCCCGGTGCGCAGGCCAAAGCGGCGAATCTGGCTGGGCGAAACGTAAATGTCGTCCGGGCAGGAGAGATAATGGTAGTCCGGACTGCGCAAGAAGCCGAAGCCGTCGGGCAAGACTTCCAGCGTGCCCTCGCCGAACATCAGCCCGTTGAGCTTCACGCGCTCCTTGAGAATTTTGAAGATCAAGTCCTGCTTCTTGATCCCCATGTAATCGGCGATGTTCTCCTTGCGGGCCTGCTCGATCAACTGCGGCATGGTCATGCGTTGCAGTTCGGCGATGTGGATGTCGCCCTGTTTGATCTGCTCGTAGCGTTGATGGACTTCGTCGTGTTCGTCGAACTCCGCTTCTTCGGCAAGTTCTTCGGCCAACGAGAGCTGAACTTCAGGCTCATCGGCGTCGTGGCCGTCGTGCTCGTAAGAATCGCCGTTTTGGGATGCGTTGCCGTGGGCCGGCTCGTCATCCAGTTCCAAGCGGCGCGACTTCGGTGATTTGGTGCTTTTGGTTTCTGCCATGATATGAACTCCCGTGCGTGGGGACGCTCCAGAAAAGAGGCTTGGTGTGCCGACGCGCGAAAGGCCTCGGCGGTAGGTTCCTTTTAGATTACACGAAACGTCGTCGAAAAAGAATGGACTGGTTAAGAAAATGAAATGAAATCGAGGGCAAGCGGTTCGGCCGATGCGTCAAGTCAGCTTGCGCCAGAGGGCTTCGACCTGGCTGCGCGTTTCTGCCGTGGGGCCGGAATTGTCGATGACAAAATCGGCGCGGGCGCGCTTGACTTCGAGCGGTTCTTGGGCGGATTCTCTTGCGGCAAATTCCTCCTGACGCCAACCGCGCGCAAGCGCGCGAGCGCGACGTACCTCCTGTGGCGCGTCAATAAACACGACGTGATCGCAAAACGCGTCCCAACCGGCCTTCAACATGACCGGCGCATCAAGCACCGCGATCGCTCTGCCGGCGGCGGCCAACTCGGTCGCCTGCCGGCGCAACCGCTCGCCGATGCGTGGATGCGTCAGCTTTTCCAAATACTCTAATTCTCGCCGTCCCTCGGACGATGGTTCAAATACGATGCGCCCCAGCGACTGGCGATCGACTTCGCCATCGGCGGCGAAGACGGCATCACCCCAACGGGCATGTATGCATTGTTTCACCTGAGTCAAGCGCAGCACTTCATGCCCTGCGCGGTCGCCATCCAGCGTCGCCGCCCCCAGTCGGCAAAACTCTTTCGCCACGAGGCTTTTGCCACTGGCAATTCCGCCCAGCAGCCCGATGATTTTCATTGCGGTTCAGGGAGGGTTGGCTTCTGTAGGGATTGGGGCGCCCTCCAGGCCCCGGGGCGTTCCGTCTCAAGCCGATGGGCCGTCAATTGGTGCTTCACGGAACGAAGTCCCTACGATCGTATTAACATACACACTGGCACGGCATTCGGCCAGTATTTTGTCAGGAAATTCGCGGCGCGGCGGAGGCGAACCTGTCGCAAACCCAATTCTGACAATAGGTTTCGACGACAAAGAACCATCTGATGCCGGTAGCCGGCTTCGTGAGAAGTCGAGGCGTGACAGCAGGTTAGGGCCAGAATTCTCACCGTAGCCGACTTCGTGAGAAGTCGGGCCGTGGTATCGAGTTACCGCCAGAATTCTCACGAGTTGTCATTCCGCTCCGCGGCACCCTGAATGATGAAAACCAGAGCTATTTTCGGAGTAATTCTGCTACGCAGGGTGCGCTGCGCCCACCGGGGCCGCTGAATAATCCGGGTTAGCTGGAACGCCATCGTTTTTTTTGCGGCGCGCCACAAGCGCCGTTGGCTGCGCAAAAAACGAACCACGACGCGAAAAGCGAGAACCCTTCTTTCGGCGGGCGGCCGCGTTTATGATGGCGGGCATGAAAACCCAAACCGATCCCAAGGTCGATTACGCCTTCAAGCACGTCTTTGGCCGCGAAGAGAGCAAGCCGGCACTGAAGAGTCTGGTCGGCGCGGTTTTGCAATCGGCCGGTGAACCGGGCATCGCCAGCCTGGAACTGCTCAATCCGTTCAACGCGAAAGACACGGAGGACGACAAGCTCTCGGTTGTCGACATCAAAGCCCGCGATGAGAGTGGTCGGCAGTTTTTTGTTGAAATGCAAATGTTGGCCAGCGCCGACTTCCTGCAGCGGGTGCTTTATTATTGGGCGTGCCTGTACCGCGACCAACTGCACGAAAGTGAGAACTATCCGATTTTACGGCCGACCATGGCGGTTTGCTTTGTCGACACGCCGCTTTTCCCCGATCTGGTCGATTATCATCATATCTTTGAATTGCGCGAGCGCCGCCGGCAGAGGCTCTTTACCGATCAGATGGCGTTGCATATCCTGGAATTACCGAAGTTCCACAAGGCGCTTGACGAATTAACGACGGATCTGGACCGCTGGCTTTACTTTTTGCGGCACGGCGCGGAGTTGAACGCGAAAGCGCCGCCCGCCGCGCTGAACTTGGCGGAGGTTCTTTGGGCGATAGGAGACCTGTTTATGATTTCACGAATTGACCCGGAGCGTGAGTTGTATGAGGCGCGGCTGAAAGCGCGGCGCGACGAGGTCGCCCGGCAGAAATACTCGCGCGAAGAAGGGCTTCGCGTGGGCCGCGCGGAGGGCCGCGAAGAAGGCCGCGCGGAAATCCTTCGACAACTCATCCAACCGCTGCAAAAGACCCTGGGGCGCGAAGTCACACCCAGCGAGGATCTGCAATCCCTTTCGCCAGAAGAGCTGGAAAAAGCTTGGACCGAACTGCAAGCGGATTTGCCGTGAAGTTCGGCCTACGCATCCATGCGGTGTATCGGTCGCGCTTCGCTACGCGTTCGGAAACTCATAGCGCGCATCGACGCGAATGGCCGCGTCGTGCGGACAATGATAAACGCACGCCGGCCCCATGCCGTTCAGATCGGCGCACAAGTCGCAAACCACGGCACGCTCGCTGACCTCTTTTTCTTGCACACCCTCAGCCTGCTCGTGGTGGGAATGCTCCCGGTCGAGCGCAAGCCCGCCCAGCGGGTGCATGTGGATCGAACCATAGGGGCATTGCTCGGCGCAAAGGCCGCAGCCAATACACCAGTCTTTAATGACAATCTGGCCGGTCTGGCCTTTGAGAATCGAACCGACCGGGCAACCGATCATGCAGACCGGATCGAGACATTTACGGCACGCGTTGGGCACCAGGTAACGGCCGAATCGCGGGCCGTCGAGAAACAGCCGGCTCACGCCATCGGCGTGCGTCTTGATGCAAGCCTGCATGCAATCGCCACAGCGCGTGCAGCGGTCGAGGTCGACCAGCATCAGCTTTTGGCCTTGCAGCAAGCCAAGCTCTTCAAACCGCGGATTGAGCAGCACCGGTCGATTCGGATCCCAGGCCGGTGAATCAAGCTGCACGCGCTCGCGCGCCTCATACACCTTGCTCTGCTGGGCGAACAACGCTTGCAATTCAGGCGACGAGCGGCAGAGCTCGAGAAAGTAGTCGCGGGCGATGCGCACCAACTCGACATCGGCGCTCACGCCATCCTCGGCCGACGGGTGCCCGCTGGCGATGGCCGCGGCGGTGCGCGGGGTGCCCAACAGCGCGCCGGCCTCGCCAAAAAAATCGCCGCGGCCAAGGTACGTGAGCGTGCGCGGCGTCGGCAGCTTTTTCACGATTTTCACCATGCCGCTCCGCACCACGTAGAAGGCGTCCGCCGGATCGCCTTCGTTGAAAATGACCTCGCCGACCGGCACTGCCACCAGTTCGACGTTTTGCCGCAGGCCGTCGAATTGCTCTTCCGTCAATCGGGCGAAAATCGAAAACTGCCTGAGTTGCGGGCCGAGCGCTCGTTCGCGATAAATGCGATCCGTCTTTTCCTTGAACACCTGATCGCGGCGAACCTGGTCGAAAATGTTGCGCAGCATCTCCAGCAGGTAGCAATCTTGACCGGCGACCACGGTGGCCGAGCGCGGCACGCGGTTCAGGCAGCTCATCTCGCCGAACAATTCGCCTTCATACAACGGCGCCTGGCGGGTTTTCAGCGAAATGTCGCTGGCGGCGTCGTTGCGAATGAATTCCGGCCGGCGCTCCTCGGCCGACGCCCCGCCGAACAGCCGCCCGAACAACCCCGGCCGACGCCCCTTGCCGGTCAGTTCCAAGTCAAGCCGGGCCGTGGCGACAGGCTCTTTGGCGCGTCGTTCGCCGGGCAGCGACGCGCGCCGCGCGAGCCGATCAAGCTCTTCAACCACGCTGCTGCGTCGCAGCAGCACGCTTTCACGCAAGTCCGCGTCGGCCTGCACTTCGGGCAGCGCGAGATCGCCCTCCGCCTGGGCCAATTGAGCGCGGCCGATCTTGACCAGATCGTCGGCGGTGAGAATGTAAAAGACGGTTCCGCCCGCCTCGCCCTGTCGCACGATCACCTCCCCGGCCAGGTATTTGCGGAGCACGACGGCGCCGGGAAACTTCTCAAAACTGGGCGGTTTTTTCAAATCGGCGAACAGCGAGAGCGACTTCAGTTCGGCCGGCGTGAGCGTTTCGTCGCCGGGCCGCGCGTCAAGCGTAACTTCGGGATTTGCGACAATTTGTGCCATAGAGGCCGATTATCCGCGGGTTGGGCCGGCAAGGCAAGCCGAGAAGCGACAACTGACTAACCTTGCCTCCCAGTAGCGCGATGAAGAAGTCGCTCGGCGTTGGTGGCGATTGCATCCCATGCGCCGCAACGAGGACGGTTCGCCCGCCGAACTCTATCGTTATCAGCGTGGGCGTCTGAAGCACGCTCCCGGCAGTTCAAAATCTCAGGCGGCTGATGCGAAGCTGCGAGCGGCCGTCAGCGCCCTGGAGGCGGAAGCCGAGCGGCAGCTCGCCGACCCAAGCATGCGGGAACCGTGCCGCAAGGCGTTACTCAGTTTGCAGGAGCATTGGGCGGGCCTGGCGCATTTCGTGGACGATTTGCGGATCATTTCCGCTCCGGCTCCGCGGGCTGGGGCAAACGAGGCAAGCCGAGCAGCGTTTCAACCTCTTCGGCAAGCGCCGTGAGTCGGCCGAACAACCGCGCGCAGAGCGTGCCAAATCCGTCCAAGAGGGCGCCGCCGGCGGACAAGACCGCCATCGGGTCGCTGTCGGAAAAGGGTTCCGGAAGCAAGAATTCCGACAGCGTCGGCTCCCCTTTGGCGTGGGCGAAAGGATAGCGAGTTTGCGAAAGTTCAAATTGCAGGTCGCGAATTTGCCGCGCAAGCAGGCTGACGTTTTTTTCCAGCGAACCCAGCAGCCCGGCGTTCTTCGCGTGCGTTTCCAGATAGGAACAGAGCGCGCGGAGCACGGCCAAGCGGTTTCGCACCGCGAGCCATTTGCCGACCTGCGCCCCGGCCACGGTCGCGGCCAGGCGAACGCGCTGGCATTCCTCAATGCGCTCTTGCCCCTGCGGGATGCGCGTGGCGACTTTGTCAACGTGGAGCAATTCCAGCGCGCACGACAAGCGGCGCAGCCTCAACTGGTCAAACGCCGCCAGCCGCGGCGCGAGCCGCTCCAGCCGTTGCCGCGCCGCCAGCCGCGCCTCGCGCGTCGAGTTCAGGTCGGCGAAACGGTCTTTGAAGTCGTCGCCGTGCAGCGGAAGCTTGAGGTTCAACAGCGCATCGGCCACTTCCGCCCGCAGCCAATCGGTGTCGGCCTGATCGTAATCGTCAAACACCGCTTTGTGCGTCGGCAGGCTCTGCAACATTTCTTCACGAGCGCGCTTCAGGTCCGTCGCCACCTGGCCGGCGCTGGTTTCCGTCAACGAAGCGGGCGGCAATCGCAGCGGCAACATTAAAACGAAGGAGTCTTGAAAATAGCGTTTGAGCGACTTGACATCGTCGATCGTCCGCTCTTGCTTGGCCAGCAGATGCTCGACCGGATGCATGTCGGTCAGCTTGAATCCTTTGCCAAATACCGCGCGATAGAAGTCGAAGGTGCAGGTTCGGCAAAGGGCGGCGAAATCGCGAAACAGCGAGGCGCTGGGCAACTCGACGTGGAACACGCCCGGCGCTTGTTCGTCATGCGCCCGATCGATACGGTCGCGCCAAGCGGGATGGGTCGCGAACAGCCCGGCCGCCTCCTCGTCGACCGCCTTGTTCACCAATTCCACCACCGCGGGCTTGAGCTGGCCGACGTTGGCCGCGATCAGGCGGGGCAGGTCGTCGGCCAGCCGTCCTTCACGGGCGAAATCGTCCAGATCGGCATAGGCGCCGTGCGTGGCGGCGTCGAGCAGCATGACCTGGCGAGACGTCGCTTCAAAACAGTCGCTGCCGGCCAACCGAGCCTCGTAGCAATCGGCGTCGAACTCCATCTCGCGCATCAAAATGCCGCTAATCAAATGCCCCAGCACCATCAGGCACCAGAGAATCTTGCGCGTACACCAGACAAAGACGCGAGCCATGTAAAAAACGATGCCCAGCCGGATGTCCAACTCCTGCGACAAGCCGACGAGCCGGGCGTCCCAGGCGTCGCGCTCGTAGACGACGCGCGTGAGCCAAAAGCTGACGCTGCGCACCAGGTAACTCAGCCGCATGCCGGCGCCTTGGCTGAAATGGCCGAATTCATGGGCCAGCACGCCGGCCAACTGCCGCGTGTTCAACCCGGCGACCAGCGGCAGCCCGATGGTCAATACCAGATCGTCGCCGAACATACTGAGCAGTCCGCGGCGGAAGCTGGCCGAGGCGTTGACGTCGCAATCGACGTCGATGCGCGAGGGGGAGGGCGCGCCGACCACTTCGCACACGCGGTCGACAAAGGCGAACAGGAGCGGTTCTTGATTGCGGCTCAGCGACCGCGGGCGACCGCGTTTCAAGGGCCGCGCGAACAGCGGTTTGAACATGAAGAAAACCAGCACCGCTCCGGCGCCAAGCGGGGCCAAGTAAATGAGCACCGCCAGCAACGCGCCGCGACCGCGGCCGGTGTGCAGCAGCGCGGTGTCATGAACCGCGTGCAGGCCGATCAAAACGCAAACCAAACCGATCAACGCCACGTAAACCACCGGCAGCAGCAGCATGAACATGAGCACCAGACCGATGCTCAGTTTGTAACCCAGACCGACACTCACCGACTCGATCTCGCCCTGAAACGCGTTCAAAATGAACGGGCCGGCGCTGACCACCTCGGCCGTGGGCAAGGGCTGATCGTCTTCGTTCGCCGGCGGTACGGGCTGCGCCGCCGAGCGGCGCACCTGCCGCTGTCCGGCAGGCTGGGCAGGCGCGGTCGGTTGAGCCGCGGGCCGGCGCTGAACGGCGCCTGGAGCTCGGCCGGCGCCCGCCGGCGACGGCGGGCGAGCGGAGGGGGACGCGGGGGCCGCGACGGCGGTCTCGGCGCTCGGAACGAGAATCGCCTCGCCGCATTTCGGACATGGATATTGTTTTCCGGCGGCGGAGTCTTTGGCCCCGGATCTCGCCTTACAACGACCACAGACCACGACGATCGGCATTGCGCGGCTCCGTTCAAACAAGAAAAGTTACGGAGGTTTAGTTTATCGTCGCCGCCACGGCGGGGCAAATTGAACGAAAAAACCCGCCGACGACCGCGCTCTTGTCTTCGCTCCAAAAACCGCTAACCTGAATAAAATACGCGAACCTCTTGTGGAGAATGGAGAATGGCGATCGCGGTCCAGTGCCCGAATTGCGGCCGGGCGTATAACCTGTCTGACAAATTTGCCGGCAAGGCGGTTCGTTGCGCCTCCTGCCAGACCGGTTTCGCGGTGCCCGCCGCGCAATCGGCCGAAGTCTTCGCCCCCGCACAATACGCCGTGCGCACCCCCATTGTCGGCGTGGAACCCGCCGCGCCGGTCCTTCGCCCGGTGCGACGTAAGCGAAAAACCTCGCCGATGTTCCTGGTCGCCGGACTCGCCGGGGGCGGATTGCTCGTGGTGGCCGCCATCGCCGGCTTGCTCCTCTGGGGAGTTTATTCAACCGCTTCCTCGCTGGTCGCCGTGACGAACGCGCCGCAGCCGCCCGCGCCGCAGCCGCCCGTGGTGACCACGGGCCGAGTTCAACGGGCACAGGTAACACCCGCATTCAATGGCGTTATGCCAGGCACACCCCCTGTCGGCAACACGCCCATTGAACCGTCGGCGGCAGAAGCGATCGTGCAGCGGATGATCGCGAAAGCGAACGAATTAAACGGCTTGCTGGCGCAAGTGGTCGATGGCCCTTCGGCCGAGCGGCTGCGCGATCAGATTGTGGTGGGATTCGGCGTCTACGCGGATTTGTTGCGGCAATTGGAGACTGCCGTGCGGACGATCAGCCCGCAAGAAGATCGACGGTTGGAAGCGCTCTACGCGGCGCAGTTCAAAAGCGGCGTGGAGCAAATGAAGAACCACTTGGCGCGCATCCGCGCGCAGGGCCGGCAGTGGGCATTCGACGACATGCATCGCCGCTTCGACGAGTTGCACGCCCGCTCGCGTGGTCTGGCCGGCGGCGCGCCGATGCCGGGTTTCCAGCCTTCCCAGCCCGCTCCTTTTCAACCGCCGCAATCTCAGCCGTCAAACTTTCAGCCGCCGCATTTTCAGCCGCCCAACATACCGCATCCTTCCATTCCCAGGCCGTCGGGTCCGCACATGCGCTCACCTCGCCACCGCTTCGGCCGCTAAGAAAAGAAGACAAGAAGACACTTTCGGCGGTGGAAACTCTCCGCTGGGTACAAACGAGCAGCCAACCTCGCGGTAGAAAGACGGAATACGGAAGAAACCTGAACGTGGGCGGTGCAAATTTGCACCGGCCGCAAAAATGCGGGGTTTTTTGACTTAAACCACCCATCGTGTTTGATTTCATGTCGGCTCCGCAGCATTGCGGAAACTGCGAAACGACATCATCTTCGCTGCACGCCAACGCCGTGTCGAGGCCGTTGGCGGCAACCAAAAAGGAAAGATGCGAGTCGGTCGATTTGAAGCGCACTGAAATAAAAAGAAGGTCGCTCCGCGGCAACGGAAAGCGGCGATGAATCGCACGCACTCCAAAAACGACGTTAAGCCACCCGCCCCCAGGGGCAGTGTCAGGAGTGGCGCGCAAATGAACCCTCCAAGCCAACCGCGCGGTAGAAAGACAGAATGCGGGGGAAACCTGCACACGGTCTGTGCAAATCTGCACAGACCGCAAAAATACGGGGTTTTTTGATTTACACCACCCATTATGGTTGTTCCTGTCTCGGCTCCAGAGCATTACGGAAACTGCGAAACGACCTCGTATCCGCTTTACGCCAGCGCCAGCGGCGTGGCGAGGCCCTTGGCCGTAACCAAAAAGAGTCTAATCGAAGACACACATACTTTACCGACGTCATCGCATTGTCCGGTTGACGTTGCCGGAAGCTCCAGCGGATAATGGCAATCAAACTCAAGCCCTAATCGCCAAAAGTACGATGCGAAGCTTCAACACTCACCGCGTGATATTCCGCGTTGCTATCGTCTCTATTCTGTTGAACCCAGGGCTGCTGTCGGCGCAGGATGCCGCGGCGCTCGCCTCAATCTCGGTTGACGCAAAATGCGAGGCGGCACCGCTGCACGAACGTTGGGAAATCAACTTTCGATCGGGACTCACGCTGGACGAATACGCCGAGATTCTCAGTTCGTTCGGCATCGAACTGGGCATCTATGAGGCCGGCAAAGTCACCTACGTCAGTAACTTCACCAAGAATCCGCCGGACGTCCGCTACGCCCCATCAAAGGACGAAAAGCGGCTTTACATGGTGTGGCGCGAAGGGGCCTTGAAAGAGGCCGATCAAGACTTGGTCGAGCGCGCCGGCGTGGCCGCCGCGAAAAAGATCATCTTGCAGTTTTATCCCCAAGCCACCGAGCAACGGTTGCTCGAGATCGAACGCGAGCATCGCCAGGTTGACGCCGCGAAGATCCGAAAAACTCGCTTCGCCGTAAAACTCGGTCCAACTGGATACGAGTTCTACGTCGTCGATCAGGCGTTGCTCGACGAGTTTGAATGCCGCCGGGCAAGCGGCGAGATTCACGTCGACGGCCTGGCCGACGAAGCGGCTTGGGCGGCCGCCCAGACCATTGATAACTTTTCGCTCCCCTGGTTGGGCAAGGCCGCTCGTCCGGCCAGAACGGCCACCAAGGCCCGGCTGCTCTGGGACCAAGACTTTCTTTACTTCTTCGCCGCGATGGACGATGCGGATCTCTATGCCGACGTCGAGGAACACGACGGCCTTATCTGGGAGAACGACGTGTTTGAATTGTTCTTCAAGCCCGACTGTGAAAAGCCGGGCTACTATGAATTCCAGGTGAACGCGGCGGGCACCGTGCTCGACATGTTTCTGCCGCGGCGCGGCAGCGGCGGATACCGACGCTTCAAGAACGACGGCGAGTTTCATGTCGATGCCAAAGTCGTTTTGCGCGGCACTCTCAATCACTGGCAAGACCATGACGACGGTTGGTCGGTCGAAGGTCGCATCGCGTGGAACGATTTTTCGCGCACGGGCGGCCGACCGGCCGAGGACGAAACTTGGAGGCTCGCTCTTTGCCGTTACGACTACTCGGTGGAGTTTGAAGGCCCGGAACTCTCGACGTGCGCGCCTTTGCGGTCGAAGCCGGCTGATTTCCATCACCACGAAGATTACGCGGTGCTGCGGTTCGTCGGTGCGAAGCACGTGCCATGAGGTGCAATACACTGATTCATTCTAAGAGGCTATCCGAAAACTCGAATTTCGCCGTGGCGGCGTATCGTGGGGCGGCTCGCCGAGCCGTCTTTCGCGTCCAGACGGGCCGGCGGCCCGCCCCACGACGAGTTTTCGGATAGCCTCTAACATCGCCGGCGGCGGTTCGCCATGCGATTCTCCACGAGGTGATTCACTCAACTGGCCGGACGATAAACTTTTTGACGTCGATCACGGCCGGGCCCGCGCCGTTGACGCCCACCGCCGAACGAGGAAAGGCTTGATACCCCTTGTTGTCCGAGAACACGGGCAGGCCGTCCACGGTGATGTTCGTCCCCCGCTGCGTCACTTGATAGCGCAACGTGTACCACCGATCCGGCTGCAAGCGCGTCACGGGAAACGGAACGGTCGAGCCGTCGTGCCCGCGAACGCGCAATTCGCTCGGATTGACCTCCCAGTTCCAGATGACCGATTCCGTTCCGTGGGCGAACAAACGAATGTTCAAGCTGTCCGTCCGCGCCACGACCGTAATATCCATTGGGCCGTCGAACTCAACGCGGGTGCGCAGCGATCCGCCCGGCTCGATGCGCAGATACGTGCCGCGCTTTTCCACTCGGTTCAACTCGAAAAGCTCCCAGTTGGGCAGGCCATCGTCGTCCGCCAACAACGCCTTCAGCCGGTCAACGCAACGCGTGCGCTCGGGCCCCTTCAGCGCCGGAGAGGCGCGGTGATACCACTCGGCGGCGCGCATGCGCAAATAATGCCGACCGGGCCAACTTTCGTTTTTCGATCGTGCGAGCCAGGCATCAGCCAGCGCGAGTTGTTGCTGCGTGCTGACCTCGTCGCGTGAGGCGTTCAAGTCGTCACCCGCCAGCTTTTTCCAGTCGGCGTCGGCGGCCTTGGCGAGTTTGCGCAGCGCGTGCTCGCGGTCGCCACCCGCGCCAAGTTCATAATGACCGACGATGAAGTTGGCGCTGGTATCGTCGGGCGACGTTTTGAGTGTGTCGCGGGCGCGCGAGACGCCGTCAATCTGCCCGGCGAGTTTGGTCGCGTCTTTTGCCCGTGCCGCGACCAATTTGACCAGCGCGGCGTCTTTGCCGCGTTTGGCGAAGCTTTGCCCCAGCGCCGCCGCCTTCTTAACCAGCGCGGCGTCTTCGGCGGCGAGCGCTTCGGCGGTCAACAGGCAGGCCGCGTCGGCCAGATCGCGGTATTGCCCCGGCGAACTTGCCGCCTTGCCGACGGCGATGAGCGACTGCTGGCGTCTCGGCAATGGATTGACATCGAAGGCGTCGGCCAAGTCGTTGATGGCTTGCCAAGCCAGATCGAGATCGCCGGCGGCCTCCGCCAAATCGACGGCTTGATTCAGCGTCACGTAAACAGCCGCGTTCGGAGCAGTCGTCGCCGCGGCCTTTTGAATCAACTCTTCGGCGAGGGCGCGTTTCGCGTCGGGTGATCGGGCGGCGGCGAGTTTGGCCGAGAATTGCTTTTGCAACTCCGTCCGCGCTGGTTTCAGCGCGTCGTCGTTCGGAATAGCAAGCCGCGACTGGTCGCTCAGTACCGCCAAGCCGCCCGGTCGCGGCCGATCCAAGGTCTTACGCGGTTCGTCCGTCAGCGGCCTGTATTCGATGCGCGTGTACCTGAACTTCGACTCCCACGCGGCCAGATAGAGCCGCCGCTGGTCCGGCATCTGCAAGAACGGGTTGCTGGAAAGACGCGAGGCGTCGCCCGACCAGTTGAGCGCTTCCTTGCCGTCGCAGGTGACACGCAGGCCGTTGCCGCGCACCGTGCAAACGATGGTATGCGGCTTTCCGGGCGGAAGCCTCCGTCCGTGGCGGGTTGCTTCGTTGCTGGCGCCATCACGGCCATCAAGGTTCGCCAATCCGGCCGTTTCACCGCCATAGCCATCGAGCGTCATGGCAACCTGCCGGCCGCCCACGACCAAACCCACGATGAACGATTCCACTCCGGCGAGCCGCTCGGCGACGATCGTCACTTCATAATTGTCGCTTGGCCTGATGGGAAGTTGCAGGCGCGCTCCTTGTTGTCTCGGCGAGATGAGCGCTGAGTCCTCACGCTTCCAATCGCCGTCGACCCGATCGTTTGCAACGTCGACTTTTGTGAGTAGATTGACGACGCCTTCAGGCGGATCTGGCGGCTTTGCCAGCAGATCGACGGCGCCATCGGAAGCCACCGGCCGCGCCGCGATGGCCGGCGTGGCGGATGAAGGATCAAGCACCGGGGCGAGCCACATTGCATGACAAGAGCCGTGGTGGCCTCGGCATTCGACAACCAACCGCAATTGGTCGACGCCGCTCACGTCAACGTCAAAAGGCTCAAATGCGCCCATGTCTTGCAACGGTCGCGATAGCCAAAGCTCCCGTTCGTCGCCGAGTATTTTGAAGATGAGCGGCGTAGCGGCGAAGCCCCGCGACGTATCGCTGATGGCCGCGGCGCCGGCCAGGCGACGATACTTCTTGGCCAGGTGGAAGGTTGTTCCGGCTGATTCGTCGGACATCGGCGTCATCCACAGGCTCCACGGTTGCCGAACGCCGGCGAAGATCGCGGCGCGACGCACGTTGTTGTCAGGCCAAAGATGGGCGGTGTCAGACTCGCGCAACAGATAGAGCCAGGCGCCGTCGCGCAGCGGCAAGCACTGCGCGCGCCGCTCGTCAAGCCGCGCGCGGTCGCTCTCAGGCGCGAACTCGACGGCCGCGGCGTAACGATACAAGGCGCGGGTTAGCAGTGCTTGTTTGGCCGGCTCGGACGAGCGCTGGGCCAGTTTCCACCAGCGATCGCCCACGCTCAGCGCGTCGGACGCTTGTGAGGCGTCGAGCGTCACGCGCGCCTCCAATCGCGAATCGGCGGCGGCCAACGCGCGCAGCTCAATCGCGTCGCCACGCGCCAGCCAAGGCAGGCCGCGAAGCCAGTCATTTTCGACCAACGCGAGATATTGACCGCGCTCGCGATTCGCTTCGCCAACTTCAGGGCAATTGCAGGAGAGATCAATCTCAACCCAACTCGTCTGGCCGTCAATCCCTACCCAATAACCAACTCGATCCGCGACGGAACTGGTGACGCCATCGACAACATTCGACGGTACAAACGCGGTATCGAAAAACCCGCTGGCGACCACCGGACAAGCACGGGCAACATCGACTCCGCCACGTATGACCTGCACCTCGGAAAGACCGCCTCCCGGTCCTTGCCAGCGAGGGATTTCGATGCGCACGCGGTCGAAGCGTTTATCGGGCAACGCGATCTCGATTTCGCCGTCCCAGTCGGGCTTCCAAGGTATGGCCACGTCGTCCTGTCGCCAAACTTCGTCGCTCCCCAGCGACAGCCGAACATTCAGCGCCAGCGCGCCACGATCGTTGCGATGCGAGTTGTGCGTGTTCCAAACCACCAGCTTGTCGGCCAACAGTCCCGGGCATGGCCGAGGTTCAGCGAGCGCGAGATCCACTTCAGCCCAGCCCAGCAGACCATCAGGCAAGAGCCAAAAGGCATCTCTGGAAGAAGCCGAAATGCCGTCGGTCAATCTGTTCGGCGGGAAGCGATCATCGTACCAGGCTGAGGCGACCGCCGGACATCCAAGCGCCAGATTGCGCTCCCCGCTGATGACTTCGATCTCCGCGAGGCCACCTCCGGCCCGCTCCCAATTGGTGACCTCGACGCGCACTCGATCAAAGCGCTCCTGAGGCAGCGTCACCGAAACGCTTTTGTCGACATCGGGCGACCACGGCGTTTCAATGGCGTCTTGCCGCCACACTTCGCGGCCGTCACGCCACAGCGAGAGGTTGCACTCGCGCGTGCCGCGATCTTTGGCGCCATCATTATGCTGGTTCCAGATGACGACGCGATCGGCCACCACTCCGGGCGTTTGCGGTCGCCGGCCGGCGTCGGCGACAAGCGAAAACTGGATAGGCACGTCGTTTGGCCCCGCCGGCGGCGAAGGGGTGGGCATGGCGTTTTCAATCGCCGCGTCGCTTGCCCCTGGCTTGGTCGTCGCGGCGCGCGGCGAGGCGTTTGGCCTGTTGGCCGGCGTGCTTGAGGCGGTCGGGAGATCGGATCGCGACTCTGGCAAGTCCGGTTTTGATGACGTCTTTGGCGTGCGGGTCGCCAAGACCAATACCACCACGACCAGAGCCAAAGCCGCGGCGCCAAGCACCGCCGGTTTTTGCCAGACCGGCCGCTGGCGGGGCAACCGTCGGCTCGCCCCGCCGCTTCCGCCGCTGGATACAATGATTGGGGTGGCACTGGCAGCCAATGGAGTGGTTTGACTCATTGACGCGGCGACCGTCGGCGCCGTGCCGACCGTCGGCGCGGATGCTTGTTGGAGCTTGCACCGCAGCGCGTCATCGTAAGGCGTTTTTTTCAGCGCGTCGAGCAGGCATATTCTGGCCGCGCTCAACTCGTTCAATAGGCGCTGGGAATCGGCGGAGTTTTGCCCGGCCTGAAAGGTCCGCACGTGCGCCATTCGTTGATCGGCGGCGCTATCGATGACATCCGGATCACCCTCGAATAGCTCAATGCCCAGCAGCCGGTAATGATTCGGCGGCTGGTCCTTGGGTGAAATGCCAAGCCACTTGTGGTAAGGATCGAAATGGGCCGCCACGCGCTCTCCCTGTTGTCTTGTTTCACTTCAGTCGGAACTGTACTTTGACGGTGCTGGGGTTAGTATACCCTAAACCCTGGAGAATTCGATGAGTCGCGCGCCTTTCTTCCCGATCCTTCCCCTTCGGATCGGCGCTAAAGCGATAAATCCATCCCTTCGTGATCGCGTCGTTCCAATCATAGTTACGCCCGCACTGACGGCTTACGCCGCCGAGCGGTCGATGGATGTCTTTGAACTGACGCAATACTCGCAACGGCCCTGGCTCGCCGCCTTACGAAACATCACCCCTTAATCACCCCGATCGGCCGCATGCGGGCGACCTTTTTCGCCAGCCCGGCCTGATGCACGACGTCGACCACAAGACTCACGTCTTTGTAGGCCGCGGGCTGCTCTTCGGCCAAACCTTTCCAACTGCGGGCGCGCGCGATGACGCCTTGCTGCTTCAGTTCCTCGTCAATGCGGCGGCCTTGGGCGTGCTTGATGGCGGCCGTGCGGCTCATCACGCGGCCGGCGCCGTGACAGGCCGTGCCAAACGTCTGCTCCATGCTGCCGTTTTGCCCGACGAGCACCCAGCTTGCCCGGCCCATGTCGCCGGGAATCAACACCGGCTGGCCGATGTGGCGGTACATCGGCGGCACTTCCTCATGGTCGGGCGGAAAGGCGCGCGTGGCCCCCTTGCGATGCACCCACAAGCGGCGCGTGCGGCCGCCGATCGTGTGTTCTTCAAACTTGGCGATGTTGTGAGCCACGTCGTAAACCAGGTTCATGCGCAGTTCTTCCCAGGTGTGGCTAAAGATGGTCTCAAACGCCTCGCGCGCCTGCCACATCAAAAGCTGCCGATTGCACCAGGCATAATTGGCCGCCGCGCGCATCGCCCCCAGATAGTGCTCGCCCTCGGGGCTGGCCACCGGCGCGCACGCCAACTGGCGGTCGGGCAAATGAATGCCATACTTCTCCGGCACGCCGCGCAACAGCCGCAGGGCGTCGTCGCAAACCTGGTAGCCCAGCCCGCGTGAACCGGAATGAATCATCACGCAAACCATGTCTTTTTCCAGATGCATGGCGCGCGCGGCTTCATCGTCGAACACCGCATCGACCACCTGCACCTCCATGAAATGGTTGCCCGATCCGAGTGTGCCGCACTGGTCTTTGCCGCGCTCCAGCGCCCGTTCGCTCACGTTTTCAGGCTCGGCGCCGTCGAGCCGTCCCAGGGCCTCGGTATGGTCGATATCGCCTTGTGTCGCCAGTCCGCGCTCCAGGAGACGGCTCGGCCCCTCGGCCATCATGCGCTTCAGTTCGCGCGGTGGAAAGCTGTATTTACCCGACTTGCCGACGCCGGTGGGCACCTGCCGAAACATCTCTTCAACCAGTTCGGTGAGATACGGCTTGACGTCTTGATAGAAAAGATTGGAGCGCACCAGCCGCACGCCGCAGTTGATGTCGTAGCCGACGCCGCCCGGCGAAATGACGCCCCCTTCATCAGGATCGGTCGCGCAGACGCCGCCGATGCAAAAGCCATAGCCCCAGTGGATGTCGGGCATGGCCAGGCTGGCGTGTTGAATGCCCGGCAGAAACGCCACGTTGGCCACTTGCTCGGCCGCCTGATCTTTGCGAATCAGTTCCATCAGCGCCTCGCTGGCATAGATCAAGCCATCGACGCGCATCCCTTCTTTGTAGCTCTTGGGAATGCGCCACAGGTTGTCATTGATTTTTTCCAGCGGGCCGCTGTAAGCGTCTTTTGCCATGTTGGTTTCCTTTTTCTTGGAGTGCGGTGATTCATCACCGCTTTCCCGCGTCGCGGAGCGACCTTGTGTAAGAGGCTATCCGAAAACTCGGATTTCGCCGTGGCGGCGTATCGTGGGGCGGCTCGCCGAGCCGTCTTTTGCAGTCAGACGGGCCGGCGGCCCGCCCCACGGCGAGTTTTCGGATAGCCTCTAAGCTCCCGACGGATCGGCCGTGTCCTGGGAGGTTGGGCTTCCTAGCATCTTGTCCAAGCTAAATCGTCGGGTGCCGCGGGGCTGCGCAAACGACAGTTCAGGTGTTACTGGCAAGCGATGTTACTTTTGTTCCGCCACTACCGGGCTTG
>DASVGM010000735.1:0-15647 GCA_036379555.1 Pirellulales bacterium
AATCACGCAAGGTTATTTAGAATCCGAAACGGTCGGCCCTTCATTTCAGGAGGTTAAGATGGGATACGTGTTTGAATTACGACCCGATGACGCCAGCCGCGCAGCGGCGAAAGGGTTTAGCCGTGGGCGTAAGCCCACGGAATCAATGACGAAGATCAGGCGAGCCGCGTAGCGGCGAAAGAGTTGGCGCACCACGCGCTCTTTCGCCGCTGCGCGGCTGGGTGAATCGTTCGCGGTCGCCTTCCGTGGGCTTACGCCCACGGCTAAATTCTGCCGTCCCTACGGGACTAGAAACGGCATCGGACTTGTGTAGAACAACGAGGAGGCAAGCCCGAACGTGGCGATACGCTCGGTATATGACGTACGGTAGCAAACGCGCAAAAGGATCCGAGTCAGAGGCGCGAGCTCATTGAGAGCCTACCCCAAAACTCGGATTTAGGCGCGGCAGCATATCGTGGTGCGGCCCGCCCCACATCGACATTTTAAGGAGAATCATGGCCAGCAATAACCCTCGCCGGGCGACGCGCATCATCATGACGGCGGCAATAGACGCGGCTTCGCGACGGCGTCGCGCGCTCGCTATTTCCGTTCTGCTCACTTGCGCGCACCTGCTGAACGTCTCGGTGTTACCGGCGAAAACACCTCCTTCAACCCAAGAGGCGTCGTCGACGGCCAATTTCAATAACCTGCGTTTCCGAAATGGCGCGGAGCGGCTGGCACAAGCGCCCAGCGAAGAGGCACTACCGCCGCCAGAGTTCGATAACTTGCCTCCGGCCATGTTGGAGAGCTTGCCGCCGCCCGCGGATGAAAGCCTGCCGCCACCGCGACGGGGAAATTCGCCGTCTCAAGAGAAACTGCCGCCGGCGCCGACCGTCGAGCCGCCGCTCGAAGCCAAGCCGACCGCGCCCGTGCCAAAAGACGAGCCTGTCTTGCTGGGCGCGGGCCAAAAGGTAACTCTCCGCGTCTGCCGAATGCTTCCCAAGGATGAGCTTAGTCCGGGCGAACGATTGCTCAATAGCCGTCCGCCGCTGCAACAGGGCGATCGCTTTCTGGCCGAAGTCATCGCGCCGTTGCCTCCGCATCCAGTGCTGGTGGGAGGCACGGTGACCAAGATCACCAAGCCCGGTTGGTTTGGCCGCCCCGGCCACCTGACTTTCCAGATGGCGCAACTCGTGCGGACGGTCCACGGCCCTTCGGGACCGGTCTCTTGGCAGCTTGACCTGGCCGATCAGCGTTTTTCGTCGCGGATGCGCCGCGCGTGCCTGACCACCTTGCTCGGCTTGGAAGGCGCCGTCGAGGGGGCCAGCGTGGGATCGCAATTCGTGCCGGGAAACATGGGCTTCATCGGCGGCGGCATGGGAATCGGCCTGCTCGTCGGTTTGGGTTACGCCAGCTTTCAACGCGGCAGCGAAGCCAACCTGGAGCCGGGCGACACGTTTCAAATCGTCGTGGGCACCACGCACTATCGGCCCGTGCCGCGCGAATGGGAAACCATGCTCTATCCCGCCGCCGACGCCAACAAAGGGAGGGCGAAGAAGAAGTGAAAGGCGAACGGAAAGCCGGGGTTGTTCCCTCGTTGTTCTACACATCTCTCGCGTCAGCCGCGCAGCGGCGAAAGAGTTTAGCCGTGGGCGTAAGCCCACGGAATCTATGCGGTAGCATCGGCAAGCCGCGTAGCGGCGAAAGAGGTGGCGCACCATGCGTTCTGTCGCCGCTGCGCGGCTGCGCGAATCATTTGCGTTCGTTTTCCGTGGGCTTGCGCCCACGGCTAAACTCTGCCGTCCCTACGGGACTAGAAACGGCGTCGGACTTGTGTAGAACAACGAGGGCTGATCTCCGCAAAACGAGGATCGGTTTTTGTGGGAAACGGGGCGCACTCTGCGTAGCGGAACTCGTGAGAGTTCTGGCCCTAAACCACGGCGACGGCCAGACTTCTTACGAAGTCTGCTACGGGCCGATGAATCATCCGGGCTGGGCCTTCTGGCGTTCCCTACAGACATGGACATTGGCCCTCGCAATGTTGGCATGCGCGGCCGTCTTGGGCTGTACGCGGCCGCCGCCGGAGCAACCGGCCGGCAACCAGCTTCCCCCGGCTTACGCCAGCCGACACTTCGACGACCCGGACGTGCGCGCTCTCGCCGATCAAATTGAAGCCCAGGCTCTCAAGCCCATAATCCGCGATGGACGCAAGCTGTTTAGCCGCGTCGAGGTGTTGCCGCCCGTGCCGACGGTGCAACCTTATGGCGTCGGCCTGTTTCAGCAAGAGGTGCGTCTGCCGGTGATTCTCACCACGGGGCCGGGCTGGTCCGCGCTGACGGCAAAACAAAAAGAGGCCCAGGTGGCGCGGGATTTTAACGAGTTTTCGGCGATTCTACTGGGGTTGAAACGCGATCCGCCGCTGCGGCCGACGTTGACCGTGCAGACACCGGAAGGAATGGAACTGACCTGGATGAATCGACTCGACCCCAGCGGAAAGAACGTGCATGGCGACGAGTGAACAATCAGGGGCTTACGGAACACGGCCGGCCGCTGTCGGTTCGCTGGCAAGCTTGCTGTGGGAGGGCAGGCCGCTGATCGGTTTGGCGGCGACCTTATTCACCGCCATCGGCCACACGATGAACTTTCGCGAGATGGCCGTGGCGCACGGTTGGGTGCCGGCCGTATTTTATATTTTGCAATCGGCCTATCTGGCCGCCGTGGCCATGGCGCTGTTGGCGGCCCCGACGCTGGGGCATCATTTGTCGAGCTACGCCGCCACGCAGCTTGGCTTTGTGCTGGCGATCGCCGGATCGTTTCTCAACGGCCTGGCAATATGGGCGCCGTTTCCGATCTTTGTGATCGGTCGCTCGATAGCCGGCGCCGGCGCCGGCCTGGTAATCTACTTCACGCCTTTTCTGCTCAAAGATCGTTATCGGCCCGCTCTGAGCTGGGTGATGATTCTCAGCCCTGTCGCCGGGCCAGGCGTCATCGCGGCTTTCACGATGTCGCACGGCGTCTCCGATTGGGAATGGGGATTTTTGTGGGAGGGCATTTCCGCCGTCGGCGGATTTCTCTTGCTGTGGCCGCTGCCGCCGACGGTTCAATCGTCTCCCAAACCGCCGCGCGGCTCGCCGGCCTATTTGGCGCCTTTGGCTTTAAGCTGCGTCCCCTTAATCTATCTGATGCATTGGGGACAGTTGCAGGGCTGGCTGGAAAGCCCGGATATCGTGTGGTCGTCTTTCGCTGTCGCGGTCGCCTGGGCGGTAGCGCTGTGGCTGGCCTGGCCGCACATCGACTTTCCGGTTCTGCGTGAAAACTGGACACGACTGGCCGTGTATTGCTTCGGCGGCATCTGCCAGTTCTTTCACGCGCTCACCATGAACGTCTATGGCGGTTCGATCGTCAATTTCAGTTCTTGGCAACGTGCCTGGCTGATTTGGCCCATGCCCATTGGCATTGGAGTGGCGCTGGCCATGCCTCACTTGCCCTGGCGGCGTCCTTGGAAATTGGGCTGGCCGGGGGCCGTCGTGGGGCTTTTGCTGCTGGCCGCCGGTTTGTACTTGGGCCTGGACCAGACGAAGGACTGGCCGTTTTGGCAAATACTCAATACGCCCGATCTTAACTGGTTCGCGGCGCCCACGCATTGGGAATTGGCGCCTGGCCGTTTCCTGATGGGGTTGGGCGTGGGGCTGTTCATGCTCGCGGTCGCCACGCTGACGAGTCCCGACGTGCGGCGCGAGGCGGAAGTTCGTCCGTTCTTTAGCATCGCGCAGTTTGTCGGCGCCACGCTGGGCACGGGCCTGTTCGTGAATTTCTTGCTGATCGGCCAATTGGTCCACTACTCATACTCGGCTGACCGTGGATTCATTCAGCCTGATGAACTGGCGCGGCGCCATGCCGTTTTACGCGATGAGTTCCGGCGCCAAGGTGAGGTCAATCCCGATCGCGCCGCCGAAGTGCTTTTGTATCGTTTCGTTCGCTACGAGGCCGAAAACATGATCTACGCCACGATTTACGGAGTCTTCCTCGTCGCGTCGTTGGTGCTGGCGGGCCTTTGCCTTGTTTTTTGGATATGGCCTCGACCAATGCCTGTCGGACTGCTATCGCCCGCGCCAGAGGTAAGACGTCTGTAGGGAATGTCTTCGTCCGAACTTGGAGTGCGTGCGATTCATCGCCGCTTTCCGTTGTCGCGGAGCGACCTTTCTTTGTCAGACGCACTAAAGACTATCTCGCACGCGGCGGCAGTCGGGCAGCGAATCAAGAAACACGCGGCCATAAGGCTTCGTCAACACGCGCGGATCTAAAATCACCACCGTGCCGCGATCGAGCCGGCTGCGAATCAGCCGGCCAAAGCCTTGTTTCAGCTTCAACGCCGCTTCGGGCAATTGATAGTCGGCAAAGGGGTTGCCGCCGCCCGAACGGATCGCTTCCAACCGGGCCTCCAAGAGCGGGCGGTCGGGCACGGCAAACGGCAGCCGCGTGATAATCACCGTCTGCAACGCCTCGCCCTGTACGTCCACGCCTTGCCAAAAACTATCGGTACCCAAGAGCACGCCCCGCGGATTGGCTTTGAACAACTCGACCAGCTTGGTGCGCGGCACGCCGTCGCTCTGCGCGTAAAGCTGCAGGTTTCGCTCCGCCAACCAAGGCGTCAACTCGCCGGCCGCCTGACGCAAATGCTGGTGGCTGGTGAACAAGACAAAGGCGTGCCCGTCGCTGCGTTCCACGTAGCGGCGAATGATTGTTAACGACGCCTTCTCGAACGCCTGCTTCTGCTCGGTCGGATCGGGCATGTCGGGCAGCAACACCAGGCTGGCTTGCTCGCGATAGTTGAAAGGACTGCCCAAAACTTTGCTCTCGGCTTGCGGCAAGCCGATGCGGCCTTTGAAAAACTCAAATCCTCGCGCTTTGCCGGCGGTCAGCGTGGCGCTGGTCATGATGACGCTGGGCACGCGCGCGAAAAGTTGTTCGCGCATGACCGAGCCGATGTCGATGGGAGCGGCGGCCAAGGTCGTGCGCGGCCGCCGCCCGACCTCGAGTTCAATCCAATGCACCATGCCCGACTGCGATTGCTTCAACAATTCATCCACTTGCGAGGCCAACGTCGCCAGCCGATCGTGCGCCGCGGTGAAATCATGCCGGTCTTCCGCGCGCTCGACGCGTTCGCCGCACTTTTTAAGCTGCCGCGCCAGCCGCGCCAACTCGGGGCTGAGCGGATTGGCCACGATCTCCGGCTTCATCACGCGGCCGTTCGATCGCCCGGAGAGTTGTTGCCAATTGCGGATGTCGTCGAAAAAATCACGGGCGGCGAAGCGGCAGCGATCGACCGATTCGGTTTCTTCGCCCAGTTGGTGATAGACCAGCAAGCCGCGCCGGGTTCGCTCGTTGTAGAGTTTGTTGAGCGCGTACTCGATCTGGCTCGACGCGACGCTCATTCCCAGATGGTCGCCGGCCACGGCCTCCAGAGTGTGGGCTTCATCAAAGATCACCACGTCATGCTTGGGCAAGATGCTCACGCCGTTGCGGCGGAGGGCCAAATCGCTGAAGTACAAGGCGTGATTGACCACCAGGATTTGGGCGTTTTGCACGCGCCGACGGGCCTGGTAATAAAAACACTTGGCATGATTCGGGCACTGCCGCGACATGCAATTGCCGTGATCGCTGCGCACCTCGTCCCAAACGCTCGGCAGCGGGCGATGGTTGAGGTCGCTCAACGAGCCGTCGCTGGTTTCGCGGCTCCAGGTATGAATGCGGCGCAACTCGTCGAATTCGTTTTCGGAGGCGAAGAGGGAGTTTGCCCGCTGCACGGCGCCCTGCAATCGCCGCAGGCTGATGTAATTGTTGCGGCCTTTGACCAGCACGGACGTGAATTCCCACGGCAGCACCGCTTTGAGCAGCGGAAGGTCTTTGCTCATAAGCTGCTCTTGCAGACTGATGGTGTGCGTGGAGACGATGACGCGCCGCGAAGACTGCTCTTCTTCGTCGCCGGGGCTGTCGCTCTTGGGCTGCTCGGCGGAGGCGGTTTGTTGGCTCTCGGTGGCGGCGAGGATGGCGGGCACAAGGTAGGCGAAGCTTTTACCCACGCCGGTGCCGGCCTCGATCATCAGGTGGCGTTTGCCGGCGATGGCGGCGGCGACCGCCTCGGCCATTTCAAGTTGTTCGCGGCGGCATTCGTAGTTTTTCAGGCGCGCGGCGATGCGCCCACTGGGACCGATGATATCGGCGACGTTGATGGACATGCGGCTTTATCGCTCGTAAGTGCCCACGATTTCGCCCTCGGCCAAGATATGGCCTTTCATCGCCGCCAGAAGTTGCTTCTTATCGGCCTCGGCGGCCAAATCAAGCGGCGCGTCGAGGGCATAGACGCGAAAGTGATAATGGTGCGTGCCATGCTTGTGCGGAGGCGCGGGGCCGCGGTAGCCGATTTTTCGTCCCGACGGCCACGAATTCAGTCCCTGCCGCGCGCCGGCGGGCGACTTTAGCTCGGCGTCGACGGCCACGCCGGCGGGCAGTTCGCGCACGTCGGCCGGTATTTTGTAGAGCACCCAATGCACCCACGGTTCGGCAGTGGGCGCGTCGGGATCGTCGCAGATCAGGGCCAGTTCTTTCGTGCCCTGGGGCACGTTCTCCCAGCTCAAAGCGGGCGAAACGTCGTCGCCGTCTTCGCTGTATTTTTTAGGGATGGCCGCTCCCGCTTGGAAGGCTTTGCTCGTTACGCTAATTGACATAGGCACTCCTTTCCGCGGCGCGCTATCGCAGGCCATTGGCCCAGCCAGCGCCGCCATTGTCAGACACCACCATCTCCATTGTGCCGCCGCACGCCGCATGGTCAACCTCCGATTCATTGAGTTGGCAATTTGATGTTATACCACCCCCCGCCGGGATCGTCTTCTGGGGCTGCCCAGCGCCAGTCAGTCATCCAAGTTCCTGCCTTTTCGCGCGTGGCCCGCATGGTGGTCTCACTCCTTGTTGAGGCGCGGGGCGGCCGTTATGCTAATTCCATGTCCGCCGGCGTCGCGATTGATTTTCGCTATTTGTATCGGGGCGAGAGTTGTGCCATCGAGCACGACCAGTCGCTCGGGTTGCGTCTGGCGACGTTTGGCGGGCAGGAAGAGCACCCCTTCTTTTTCAGCGCCAAGATCGTCGAGCCGCGAATCGTTTCGGGCGCGCTGTTGACGGTTGCGGAGGTGGTTCGCTCGCATTTTTTCTTGCCCCGGCCGGGACTCTTGGATCCCGTCGTCACCTGCAACGAGCAGGTCTTGCGCTTTGAGGGCTTCAGCGCATGCTGCGGCGTGTACGTTCGCGCCGATTTCACCGACGATACGTTCGACCGCCCGATTGTTGGACGCGGAACAACGAACGTGGATTTCAACAACGCCATGCGACTTGGCCTGACACGGCTGCGCTCCTCGCGCGACGCCAGCCTCAGTGTCGGCGCCGAGCAACTGGCGCTTCGCGTCGACGAGTCGCGCGTCGTCGAAAAGAAGGTCAAGCTGCCGCTGCGATGGATTAAGTCCTTTTGTGAAACGGCCGCTTACCTGCCCAGGATGCGGCCCAAGTTTACGGTCGGCGGCGGCGACATCGTGCGGTTTCTGCGCTCGCTCGCTCGCGACGCCGCCAAGAGCGCGCCCGCCTGGGTCGTCAAGTCGGGCGGCGGCTTGAGGCTCAGCTCGCGCGCGACGAAGGACGGTGTGCGCGTCATGGGCGCCGCGCGATTGGGAGGATGAACGGTGTCAGGAATCGTTTCTAAAAACGGTTCCCGACACCTTTTCATCCTCCTTTTCATCCTCTCAACGGTGCCGCTTTGGTCGGTGCAGCAGACCATAATATAGGTGGTTCGCCGCCCGCTTGCAATTCTTTGCTTGTCGCGTATTGCGGCAACCCCGTAATCGCCGGCGTTCCTTCGGCGTCGCCTGCGGCATGGCGAGCAACGGCGAGCGCGCTCGCCCTGACTGCGAGCGATTACAATGCTAATTAGACCAGACGCGATAGCGCCTGCGTGGCCGAGTGAAAAACCTGCGCCAGCGCTGGATCGTGCTGCTCGACCCAGCGATGAACTCGCAACAGAATCCTGGGCAGGCCCTTTGCGGGGAGGTTCTGAGCCTCCCAGGCTGTCATTTGCGCGCGAACCGCCGGAGTCACCGGATTCTCGACGCGGATTCCAATCGTCGCACAGGCCGCCGCAAGTTGGGCGTCATCAGTAGCCAGCGTGTTGACGCCGCGCCGCCGCGCGCTTTCGAGCAGCACCGCATCGTTGAAGTCGATGCCATACGACAGCCGCTGAGGCAGCGATGCTCCCGCGAGGGCCGCCGTCAGGTCGTCGACGACAAGCGCCTTGCCGAGATCGGTAAACTTGGCGTCGGCGTCACGATCCGGCACTCCATAAACGCCAACAAGCACTCGCCGCAACTCGACAAGGTTGGCGATGTTCGTCAGCCAAGTCGGATATGCCGCAATGTATTGCTCGCACGCCGTCATCGCCGGGTGGTTGGCGAGTGAAGCGTAGACCAGCAAATTGGAGTCGATCGCTTTCATGCGACGTGCTACCAGCCCAGCGCGTCCATGTCCATATCGGCCAGATCAAGAGCGGTCGGCTGGTTCATTGAAAGCTTTCGCTTGAGGGCCGCGTCCAGGGGCAGTTTGGGCATCGGCTTTACCAAAATGCCATCCTCACAACGCACAAGCTCGACCTCATCCTCCGGGCCGAACTCATCACCCCACTCCGCTGGAATTCTTAATCGCCGATCTGCTTCGATTTTTGTCACAATGCTCGACATGAAGACCGCTTGTTGAAAGTTTGTATCGGACGGGAAGCGAATAACCTCAAGGTGGTTTCGTTCGGGATCCACCTCGGTAATCAAGGGCTTTACGCCGGCGATCATGAAAAATCACCTATACAGAAGCGGACAACCTACGATTGAAGCCTAACAACAAAAAAGGCGCCAAGTCAACCGCAAGAGCCGGCAATATCTCCGCGTCTGCCCGAATCTGCCCGCATCGCCGAATGAATCCTGTTAGCGGATTTTGCTTGCCTCAACGCTCCGGCGCGGTCTAATAGCTCTCTGGTTTGGCGGCAGCCCATTAGCTCAATCGGCGGCGGCCTTTGGATTGAACATCTGGTGTTTGGTTTTGGCCCCGCTGGGCCAACTCTGGGTATTTGGCTCAGCCGTGCTTTTGTTCATCCAAACACACAACACATGGGCCGTGGCGGCGGTCGCCGCCTCACTCGTATTCCCACTTCGATATCCATGGATCGCCGGTGCGCCGCTGGAACTCGCGGAGGTTCTGTTTGAGATTTTCCAGCGTTTCGGCATGCGCGGGTTCGCCGGCGAGGTTGTGCGCCTCATCGGGGTCGCTCGTCAGGTCGTATAGCTCAAATCGCGGGCGATGCAGATAGGCATCGATGGTGCGGCGGCCATAGAGCGCGTCGCCGCCGCGGCGAAAAACGTCTTGCCACGTCGGCGATTCCCAAAGATCGGACGCCGATGGATAGGTCAGTTCGTGGGCGATGTTGAAAATGAGCTTGTAGCGGCGGTTGCGCACGACGCGCATCGGATAGTACATGGTGATTTCGTGGAACGTGTGCGAGGCGTGAATCTCGTCCCAGCCCGCCGGATTGGACTCTTCCAGCACCGGCAGGAACGAGCGGCCGTGATATTTGGGCTCCTTGGGCGCCGCGCGAGCGAAGTCGAGAATCGTGGGCGTGAGATCGACCCAGCTAATCATGGCTTCGTTGGTCACGCCGCGCCGGTGAGCGTATGGATCGCGAACAACGCAGGGCGAACGCAGCCCCGGTTCGTAGGCCGTAGTCTTGGCGCCCGGAAAGGCGATGCCGTGATCGGAGATGAACATAATCAACGTGTCGTCATACACGCCGGCCTCTTTCAACAACTCGATCAATCGCCCCAGCCCCTGATCGACGCGCGAAACCGCTACGTAATACTGCGCCAGTTCCGCGCGGCACGCCGGCGTGTCCGGCATAAACGGCGGCACGATCACTTCCGCGGGATTGTAGTGAAAAACGTGCGATCATGACGCACGATGAGGGCTTTCTTGTCTTTCACTCTCCTGGGCGACCGCACTACGGAGTCGTGTTTTCCACCAAGAGGCGCGAACGATCGGGCAGATTGTTCAATCATTTGTGCTGATTCCGAGTTTGCTTCCAGACATCCCGCCGCGTAGAATTGTCCGGTTGTAACGACTGGAGCAATACCGTGACCGCGATTTCATTTGAACCTATCGAAGTGCCTCTTCGGCTTGACGCCTACGGCGCTATCCGGCTTGGCGAGACGCGCGTGCTATTAGACGTGGTGCTGCATGAATTCGACAGCGGCGCGACGCCGGAAGAGATTGTCGAGTGCTATGAAGGTCTCGATCTGGCCGATGTTTACTCCACGCTGAGTTATTGCTTGCGTAATCGTGCCGCCGTCAACGACTATCTGCGAAGGCGCGAAGCCGAAGCTGAGTCGCTGCGCCATTCGATTGAAGCCGGCCAGGCATCGCGGCCAGAACTACGTGCTCGCTTGCTTGCGCGCCGGAGGGCGAGGTCGAACGGAGACGGAGCCACTCATCCGTGACTACCGCCCACAATGCTTCGACTTCTCACTGACCCGAACTTCAACGGCCGGATTCTGCGCGGCTTGCGGCGCCGCGGACCTTGATCTTGTTCGGGCGTTTGACGCGGGCCTGAGTAGCGCCGAAGATCCTGACTTATTGGAATGGGCGGCGAATGAGGATCGGATCGTTCTAAGCCATGACGTGAATACAATGCCGGCCTTCGCTTACGATCGCGTGCGCGCCTGCCAATCGATGCCCGGTGTCTTCATCGTCCCGACTTCGATGGTGATTGGACAAGCAATCGAGGAATTGGAATTCGCCGCCGAGGCCATTCCAGCCGAAGAGTGCCGCAACCAAGTCATTTATTTCCCGCTGTGACGGGTGCCAAGCAGTGTCGTTCCGACAGCAGCTCTTGCCGCGTCCTCTCGAACTGCGCGGCGTGCAGCCTTGAACTATCGTTCGCGGCACCATCATGTTTCAGGTAATTCGCTCGACCGCTACGAATGTTGCAACCTCCCCCTTCCGTTAAAACGCAAGCAGGCCGGCGGCGGCGGGGCGTCGGCCGCCGCCTCACTCATATTCCCACTTCGATATCCACGGATCATCGGTGCGCCGCTGAAAGTCGCGAAGCTTCCGTTTTAGCTTTTCGAGCGTTTCGGTATGGGCCGGCTCGTCGGCGAGGTTATGCGCCTCATCAGGATCGCTCGTCAGGTCATATAGTTCAAATCGTGGGCGATGCAGATAGGCATCGATGGTGCGGCGGCCATAAAGCGCGTCGCCGCCACGGCGAAAAACGTCTTGCCACGTCGGCGACTCCCAAAGGTCGGACGCCGATGGATAAGTCAGCGCATGGGCGATGTTGAAAATCAGCTTGTAGCGGCGATTGCGCACGACGCGCATCGGATAGTACATGGTGATTTCGTGGAACGTGTGCGAGGCGTGAATCTCGTCCCAGCCCGGCGGATTGGCCTCTTCCAGCACCGGCAGGAACGAGCGGCCGTGATACTTGGGCTCCTTGGGCGCCGCGCGAGCGAAGTCGAGAATCGTGGGCGTGAGATCGACCCAGCTCATCATGGCTTCGTTGGTCACGCCGCGCCGGTGAGCGTAAGGATTGCGAACAACGCAGGGCGAACGCAGACCCGGTTCGTAGGCCGTTGTCTTGGCGCCCGGGAAGGCGATGCCGTGATCGGAAATGAACACAATCAACGTGTCGTCATATACGCCGGCCTCTTTTAACAACTCGACCAATCGCCCCAGCCCCTGATCGACGCGCGAAACCGCTTCGTAGTATTGCGCCAGCTCCGCGCGGCACGCCGGCGTGTCCGGCAAGAACGGCGGCACGATCACGTCCGCGGGATCGTAATGCACGGTTTTCACGCCGGGGTATTCCTTGCCGGGCGGTTGGTTGCCAAAGCGATCGGGCCGGGCGACAATCTCATCGGCCCGCTGGCCGCTTCGATGCGGATCGGCGGTGCAAAAGTAAAGGAAGAACGGCCGCTCGGTTTGCGAGATGAACGAGCGGCAGTTCTCGGCCATCCGCACCGGGCTGCGAGGATTGCCTGTCAGTTGAACGTCGAAGTGATACGCCGATTCCGGCCCGACGTGGAACTTGCCGATGCGGCCGGTACGATAGCCCGCCTCGGCCAACATGACCGGCAGGCTTTTAACGGCGCCGAAGCTGCTGAAATGATGAAAACTATGTTCGTGTCCGTATTGGCCGTTGGCATGGTTGTGCATGCCGGTGAGGATGACGGAGCGGCTGGCACTACAACTTGCAGTGGTGCAAAAAGCATGGCGAAAGAGCGTGCCCTCGGCGGCCAGGCGGTCGAGGTTGGGTGTTTGGATGACCTTGTTGCCGTAACAGCCGGCGTCTTGGCCTTGATCGTCGCTGACGAACAGCACCACGTTCCGCGGCGCGGCGAAGGTCGGTTGGCAGGAAAAGACCGCGATGGCGGCGGTGAGGATGGCGAAGCGAGTCATAGGTGGCGGAATTATTTAGTTTTGAAGATGCTGTTCGGCCTCTTCCAGGAATTCAATCCATACGACATGAACGAGTGAAAATGCGATTCGCCGAGCCGCGACGGGAATGACTCAATTTGGCAGATCCTGTTCCAACCAGACGGTTGAGCGTCCAACCACGACAAGACGCGGATCACGGATTTCAAAACGGACGCCGGTCGAAAGATGAACGATGAAGGGTTCAAAGCGGCGAACCCTGAGTAGCTCGCGGAATTCATCAGACCGCATAAGATTGGCTCCTCAACTTTGGCTAGGAAGACGTGTCTGAAGTGTTTACCACCTCAATCTCTCGAATCTCATCGAAGGGCACCTTTACTAATGTCAGACAGATACCCGGCGATTCGCCTAGTGCTTGGATGCCGATATCGAGATAATCGATACCGATGACAACCATCTCGCGCAACGGGATATCGAACACCTCGCCATCGACCAAATGCACGCGCCGCGGTTGAAACGGCTTGCGCTCAAAGTCATAAAACAGTTCCTCGGGATCAATCGGTTGGTTCATTTGTTTATCCTTCATCCATTTGCGTATGCCACGCTAACCACTGTTATCTTCGCCCAAATCGCAGCCGCTTGTCAAACTGAAAGCTTTACGCTGTCGCGATAATCCGCGCGAACCCAGCCCCCTCCACATGTGTCGAAACCGTCTGAAACCACAAACCGCAATGCCGAGGCGGCGCCATGCGACGGCAATATCGGAAAACCGCACCTAAGGTCAAACACGGCAAGGTCCAGCGCAAGGATCGCTGCGCGCCGACGCCCACCTGCTATAACAGCACATTCGATTATCCGATGATCGAGCGCTGGCGGCCCGGTTGCGGCTTCAGGCATCTCTTGCGCAGGGAACAGATCGAGCGGTTCATTGGGCTTTTGCCCGACTGGCCTGAGCTTTCGCAAGGATTGAACGCCATCGTACTCGCGCGCGGAGAACCCTATTGCGACGGTTGGCATCGGCCGGGCGTGGTGGCGCTCTGCGCCTGGGATCGCGAATTGGCGCGCGAAGTCGACCGCGCCTGGTTTGACGAACACCGCGTCGTCTTCGACATGATCGGCCTGAGTTGGCTGGAGATCGACGAGGGCGACGTGCTCTGTCAGTGGACTGAATCGACGGCGCGCGCCTATCAATTGACCCATGTGTTGTTGCACGAGCTTGGGCACCACCACGACCGCATGACCACTCGCAGCCAGCGCCGTTCCTGCCGAGGCGAAACCTACGCCGAGCGCTACGCCCTCCGCCACGCCAGTGTGATTTGGCGGCGCTACCTCGCCGCCTTCGGAAATCCATGAACCGTCAACAATCTTTTCAACGACTCCGCGACAAGCCGATAGCTGTCGCGGCTATAACCTCCGCTGAGCAACATGAGAACCGGCAGCCCGCGCCCGCGGAACTCTTCGACCACGAAAGCATCTCGTTCGAGCACGTCCTCGAATGAGAGCCTTAGCCCGCCGAGCATGTCGCCCTCAAACACATCGGTTCCCGCGTTGTAAATGGCCAGCCCCACGGGCGACGAGCGCGTGACCGATTCGAGAAACGGCGGCAGCCGCGTTTTTAACGTCCGCAGATACTCGTCTCCGGTGCAGCCGTTCGACAAGGGAAGGTCGCAGTCGATTCGTTCGCGCGCCCGCCGATCATAAGCCGGATAGATTTGGCTATTGTACATATCGAAGGTGAAAAACCGGCGGTCATCCTGAAAGCAATGGCAGACGCCGTTGCCCTGATGGGCGTCGAGATCGACATAGGCCACGCGGGCGTCTTCCGCCAGCAACCGCTCGCGGCGCAGTAACGCGACGGCGATGGCGACGTCGGCGTAAATGCAAAAGCCCTCGCCCTCAGCCGGTTTGGCGTGATGGTAGCCGCCGGCCAGGTTGACGACGAAGCCCGACCGCAGCGCCTCGCGCGCGGCGACGACCGTGCCCATCGTCGCCCAACGCATGGGCCGCAGCACGCGCCAGTCGATCAACCACGGCGGCAACCTGGCCAGGATGGGCATCTCCAAAGCGCCGGCCAAATACTTGGCATCACGCAAACGATCGAGATAGTCGCTGGTGTGAACCAGCAGCAGTTCGTCGAGGCGAATGGCCCGGCCTGGCGAGCGCGTGATCTTTCTTAGCCGATGGCCGAATTCGGCTTTCAGTTCTTTCCATGCCCGGCCATACTTCTGCGAATCAAACGGGTGCATGCGTTCGAGTCCGAAGAAGCTGATATTGTAACGGCGATTGTAAACCAGATGAATCATCGAGTTTTTCCGCGGCGCAAGCGCCAATCATGAACCACGAACCGTAAGCAATCATTTCCCGCGAACCGCCAACACGGCCGGTTTGATCGTCCAGGCTTGCCGTCGAGCCAACTCCATCATGGCCGGGGCATGGAAGCCGGGCGGAAAGATCACCCAGCCCCAGAGGCCGGGTTGATCGTCAACCACGTATTTGCCCGCAGCCAGGCGCGCCTGCCGCAAGGTGACCGCTGGCGGCGGATTGTTCGCGGCGGTGAGTTGCCGGACGACCGCGGCCAACGCCACAAGGTAACTTTCAGGCGAAGCCGGTTGGCTGCCCAACCAGACCGTGCTCGGCAGCCGCTCGTGTCGTTTGATGAAGTCATCCACATCGCTCGCGGTGCGTGAGAATTGTGACCAATCGACCGTCAACTCCTTTTCGGAAGACGATGTTCCGCGCTCGGTTGGGCCGAGTGGCGATGTGTCCAATGTGACGAAGCCGTCGGGCTGTCGAGGCACTTGGATGACGTAACGATTCAATAGCCAAAACACTTCGCTGGGTGAAAGCGTCTTTCGCCCGTGCTGTTGAAAGGTGATTTCGGGCGTCACCGTTCGCGCGATCTCGTTGATCTCCTCGGCGGAGAACGACCTGCCGCGAGCACGATCGTGATAGAGCTTTGCCGCCTCGGAGGCGGTGATGAACTTCACGTCGTCGAAGCCGCGGATGAAGCGCATGTAGCCTTCAAAGTTGCGCCAGGCCACGGCGGACTCCGCGGGCGTTTTTTGCGGCGGCGCCACCCAACGCTCGCGCGGCGGGTTCGCCCCGCGGCGAAAATTCACGCCGTCCCAAAATTCTTTATGAACAAATTCACACGG